>JAFCZZ010000456.1 GCA_019314085.1 Deltaproteobacteria bacterium
GTCCTCGATTATGCGAGGCCCATGGTGGCGGCGATCGGTGTCGGTCTTGCGAAGAGGGCCTTCGATATTACGATGGAATACACGAAGGAACGTAAACAGTTCGGGCAGAGGATCTGCGATCTCCCGGTAGCGCGCGATACGTTGGTGGAGATGTGGAAACGGGTCGAGCTGTCGGATCTGGCCCTGATGAAGGCGGCGGCCAAGGTCCAGGAACAGGCCGATGACAGCGGCATGTACGCCTCCCTGGCGAAGAATGTTGCCGCCGAGGCGGCCCTCTTCTGTGCCAAGGAGGGGCTCCATCTGCACGGTGGTTACGGTTTTATGTCGGAGTATGAGATCTCGAAACTGGCACGGGATGCCCATATCATCGACATATATGAAGGAACCCGAGAGGTTCAGGATATGATCATAGGACGGGAGCTCGTATAAGGATGCTGTATATTCATGGGTTAGGTCATTTTCATCCGGAAAATGTGATCACGAACCGCTTCCTGGAGGAGCTGGACATCGGGAGCAGTGAGGAGTGGATTCTGGAGCGGGTCGGTATACGGACCCGCCGGACAGCCTTGCCCCTGGAGTATATCAAGGAGACGAAGAATCGGGACCTGCGGGCCGCTATGGAGGCTTGTCTGTATACGAATGCCCAGACGGGTGGGCGCGCGGCGCGTCTGGCCCTGGAGCGGGCGGGACTGAAGCCTGAAGATATCGGGATGGTGATCTCCGGAAGTTCGGCATCCGACTATATAACCCCGGCCGAGGCGGCCACAGTGGCAGCGGAGATCGGGATTGACGTGCCCTGCTTTGATCTGAATTCCGCCTGTTCCACCTTCGGGATGCAGATGAAGTTTCTCTCCGATATGAAGCCGGAGGCGCTTCCTCCCTATGTCCTGATCGTCAATCCGGAGAATGTCACTCGTGTCATAGATTATTCAGACCGGAGGGCCGCACCGCTGTTCGGGGACGGGACCAGCGCCGCCGTTGTGTCCGCGTCTGTCCCCTCGAAGATGGTATGCGAGGCCTTCTTCTGTGATTCGAAGCCCTCGTCGTGGGACAAGGTGCGTGTCCCACGGGTGGGACACTTCGATCAGGAGGGGAGCGCCGTCCAGGGGTTTGCGATACGCAAGACGACGCAGCTACTCAGGGAATTACAGGAGCTGTATCCTGCGGGATATGACCGATTCAAGTTTGTCGGACACCAGGCGAACTTCGGGATGCTCAAGACCGTCTGCGAACGGTGCGGGATATCCGAAGAAGATCACTGGCACAATATTATCGATTACGGTAACGCCGGATGCTCGGGGGCACCAAGTGTCCTGAGCGAGCACTGGGACGACCTGCGCGGCGGAGATCATATCGCATTGGTCCTGGTGGGTGGGGGGCTTACCTGGGTTCGTACAATGCTGAGAGTTGTAGAATAGAACAAGTGAACCGATAGTGAGGAAACTGTGACCTACTCTGAATTTATGAAAAAAGAAGACTTTGATCTGAGTGATCTGCTTGCCTTCGCCTACGGACGACTTGTGGATGACCCGCCCGAGAACTTTGACTCCCGGCTGCCCGCACCCCCGTTCCTGATGGTGGATCGCATCCTCTCGATAACGGGCAACGGACGGAAGGGAATCATTGTCGCCGAACAGGATATAAAGATGGACGCCTGGTATTTCCAATGTCACATGCCGGGAGATCCCGTACAGCCGGGGTGCCTGTGTGTGGATGCGATCTGGCAGCTGCTGGGGTTTTACTGCTGCTGGAGGGGGGGCTTGGGCGGTGGCAGGGCGCTGGGTTCCGAGGAGATCATCTTCAACGGACAGGTCCGACCCTACAATAAAACGGTCCGGTATGAAATTGACGTGAAGCGGTTTTCCAATCTCAAGGGGTCGGGCTCGAGCATCGTCATAGGAGATGGCAGGGTATTCGTTGACGACGAACTGATTATGACCGTTACAAATGCCCGTACGGGGATCTTCAAGGGGATCGTGTATCCCGATTATCCGAAGGAGTCTCCCAATTCCAGGGGAGGAATCATAAAAAGAGACATATGAATAATTCAACAGTAAAAATTAAAAATTCAGAATTAAAACCCGTGGCCATTGTCACGGGAGGCGGCACCGGAATAGGCGCCGCATGCTGCGAGGCCCTCTCCCGCGAGGGGTTCAGGGTCGGGGTCCATTACCGGCACAGTGAGGTCCAGGCGAAGGAGGTTCTCTCCCGGATCGAGGATGGATTTCTCCTGAAGGCGGATCTTGTCGATGTGGACGATGTGGAGGCGATGGTAAAGTCTATCAAGGCCGTGGCGGGCCGCGTCGATGTCCTGGTCAACAACGCCGGCACATCCGTCAATAACGATATCAACTCGATGAAGATCGAAGAGTTTGACTCACAGCGGTCGATGCTTCGCGGGACCTGGTATCTCACCAAACGGATACTGCG
>JAFCZZ010000457.1 GCA_019314085.1 Deltaproteobacteria bacterium
AGCCGGTACCAGACACAGGTAGGCCGCTTGGATATCCCCCCTGGCCAGGGCCGCGGCGAGGGCCATCCCCGTTTCATAGCTTTCATAGGTATGGATGTTGAGGCCGGCAGCGGTGAACCAGCCCTTCTCCATAGCCACGTAGGCACAGGCGGCATGATCCATGAACTCGACGGCGATACCGATCGAAGGGGTGGTGTTGCCTTGACGGTCTCCCCCATATGCGGGCCGCCACAACAGGGAAGACAGGAGAATCGGTGTCAGAAGCAGGACACTGTAAAGGATTTTTGAGTGTACCCGTGCATGCACGAGGCAGCCCTCCTTACCGCGATTCATAGCAGAGGTGATTCAAGCCCATCAGCCGTGCCGTCCCCGCTATGGTGATACCGTAGAAATACACGGGTGTTCCGGTATCACCGGACAGAGAAAGAATGTCGGGCAGTGATCCGTTTGCGGCACTGGATCCGGTGGCCAGGACAAGGGCGCTTTCCTCAAACAATTGTTTGAGGCCCCGGTCGTCACCCCACTCGATAGGAACACCGTATTTTATTTGACCGCGGATATCTTCGTCCCTGTCTATACAATACACACGATCCGGTCCCATACACTTCGTTATCGACTCCAGAATTGCCGGTTGCAGACCTACGATTCCTACAGACGCCGGGGTTAATCCCTGCACGTATTCCGCGATTTTTTGCGCACACCGTTCAGGCTCTTCGTCTTTACAGTGAATCGTTTTGAGATCGGGATAGACATGTTTAAAAACCGCGTTCAGGGCGGCAATAAACAATGCCATTTGTCGTGATCCCTTTAGTTCCAGATCGGCGATTTCTCCTATGTGACCGGAAAACCGGGAGGGAGCATCGGTATACACCTGCCCCCGGCTGTCCATAAAGGTTGCCTGCATCAGAACCTCCCTTCCCTTCAGTAAGGGAAAATCCTGTCTTTCCGGGGTTCCGATTGCTTCTTCAGGTTTCAGAACAGACGTTTCTATATGGATCTCTCGATCCAACAGGTCCCGATCCCTCAGAACCTGCTTCAGTTTTTTTTGCAAGTGGTTATACATAGTCAGATGCTCACTTTCCAAAAGGACAGCAAGGAAATCTACAGACCTCGCAATTCAGGCAGTACCCTCCATAAGCCATGCGAGCCAGATCTTTCCTGGTGATTTCAAGATGTGCCAGCAGACGCGGCAACAACAGGTCGAAGCTGGTGGTGCTGAAGAAGAGCGCCCCTGCCGGGACACCGATAACCCGAACGGTACCGATTTTTCCAAGAAGGGTCATGGCTCCCGACAGAATGGGCGCGCCGTGGAGGAGATCAGTAAGCCCCGCATCAAGGAGTCCGGCCATCGTCACATCATCCGGATCGACAGAAAGCCCCCCCGTCGCCACGAGAAGATTCGAACCTGCATCGAGAAGTTTCTTGACCCCGTCGCAGACAGCTTCTCGTGAATCTGGGACAATAATGGTTTCTACGACCTTGGAATCGTACGCCTCTATCTTTTTCGTTACGATGGGGGTGAAGTTGTCGTCAACGAGACCCTGAGCAATCTCCGTACCGGTAATGAGAATTCCCACCTGTGCTCGTTGCAGAGGAAGAACACGAAACAGGGGGCCGCCGCCAAGCAGGGCCGTCGCGCGTCGAAAGTCTTCGGTAGAGAGATAGAGGGGTATTGCACGGGTCGCCGCCAGATTCTCTCCCTCCTGTACCGTAGAATAGGAACAACGGCTTGCACACATAACGCCGGGAAGCATGTTAAACCGTTCGAGCAGCACGCGATCGACGGTAAACAACCCCGCAGTGGCTGCTCGAAAGGTTATCTTTCCCTCTACTGGCCGTTCATCAAAGGCCACTCCCTCCCCGGCCATGGCCCGGGCGAATGCCGGTGCCACGTCATCTTCATGGATCCAATCCTCGTCGCTGATTTTTCCGTCATCAACAAAGACATGCCCCTTCCCCATCTGCTTTAAAATTGCAATATCTGAAGATGTTACTACATGATGTCGTCTAAACGCCGGTCCTTTTTCCCGGCCTGGTATAATGCGGGTCATATCATGTATGAGGACACGCCCCACTGCTTCATCAACCGGTACCCGCTTCAGGGGCGGAAGCGCTGGTATTTCCTTTTGAATGCCTGGCGTATCACCATCGGAGACAAGATACTTCTCGTCTCCCAGACAGAAGGCGCAGACCCCGCCTCGATCCGAACGGAATGGTTCCCCACAGAGGGGACACAGAACGATCTCGCCCTTCTTCTGTTTCCCCAGTAACTGCGGATTGACACGAACATGCTCAAGCTTATAGATTTCCGACCCTG
Source organism: Deltaproteobacteria bacterium (assembly GCA_019314085.1). Next base: position 2,318 of record JAFCZZ010000457.1, read on the forward strand.
CCTCCCTGAACTGCTCGAACAGAAGCTTCGTATCCTGCTGATGTTTTGGTTTCAGCTTCATATACCAGGTCTTTATTTCAGACCGCCCTTCTAATTGGTTCAGGTCCA
>JAFCZZ010000458.1 GCA_019314085.1 Deltaproteobacteria bacterium
GTTAGGGCCATGCACGTCGCGCACGGGGGGTTTGTCGGAGTCGGGCGGCAATCGTGCGGAGTGTTCAGGGGGAGGCAACATGATTGAGCATTATGAGTTCGTCGAGTGCGTCCGCGAGCGCAAGCGAGCAAGAGTCGTCTTTGCATCGCAGAAGGAAGGTGGCGCGCTCCGGGAGCGCATCTGCGCTCCCATGGACTTCGGGCCTGATCGTCGGGCTGCGGACGCACGAGACAGGTACCACTTCTTCGACCTGGATGCGGGCCATCCGCTGAAGAAGTTCTCCGAGGACATCGTCCGGTTTGAGCCCCTGGTCCAAACCTTCGAGCCCGCAGAGTTCGTGACGTGGGACGTTCGCCAGAGCCCGTGGTGGCTCAAGCGGGACTGGGGAGCCTACTCGTGAGAGCGCCTGCGTCATGAGGATCTTGCAGGTCCGCATCGAGAACTACCGCGTGCACCGCTCCACCACCGTGGACTTTGACGGCCTGACTGTCTTCATCGGTCGCAACGGATCCGGAAAGTCCTCTGTCCTGTATGCAATCAACTTCTTCTACGACGTCAGCGCGGTACTCAGTGGTGATGATGTGTATGCCGGCGCGGACGAAGAAGTTGCGATCACGGTCACCTACTCGAATCTGTCGCAGGCGGAACTCGATGAGTTCGGCCTGTATGTCCGCGACGGTGTTCTGACTGTGATCAAACGCGCTCGAGCGGGTCAACCGGGCAAATACTATGGCATCGTCCTGCAGCTTCCAGAGTTCGTTGAGGTCCGCGACATATCGGGTGCCATACCGCAACGCACCCGCTACAAGGAGGTGTGCGAATCGGGGCGCTTCCCGAGCCTCCCTTCGGTCGGGAATCAGCCAGAACTGGTTGCCGCGATGGATGAGTTCGAACGCGACCCCGCCAATGCGGCACACCTTCAGCCCTTCGAGCGCCTGAAACAGTTCTTCGGCGACCGTAGAGCCGGGGCCGGTCGCCTCGACAACTTCACGTCGTTCGTATTGGTGCCTGCGGTTCACGAGGCGGCCAGTGAATCCGAGAAGCGAGGCGCAATCCAGATCCTTGTTGACCGCCTCGTCTCTTCCGCGATTGCGAACCGAGATGACATCGTGCAGTTCAGAACGGAGTTCGAGGAGCGGTTTGTGGCAATCTATGCGCCCGAGAACCTGACCGAGATCGAGTGCGTGTCCGACGCCGTCAACGAGCTTCTGGGCCGATATGCTCCGGGCCTTGGTTTGAGGCTCTCATGGCGAGATGCGGTCCCTCCGCCATTCGGATTGCCTGCATTCGATACACGGCTCGGCGATGAGACCTATGACACACCGATTGCGCTGCAGGGACATGGGATGCAGCGCGCCCTCGTGCTGTCGTTGCTGCAGCTCATGGCCCTGCAGCGCGAGGCTCCTCCCGATGGAGAGGATGTGCCCCAAGCACCTGACCTGATCGTGGCGATTGAAGAACCGGAGTTGTATCTCCATCCAGCACAGTGTCGCTATTTGGCCGGATTGCTGGATCGTCTCGCAGCGGAGGATGACACCCCACGAACGCAAGTGATGTACGCAACCCATTCTCCGTACTTCGTGCACATGGAAAGGTTCGAGCGAATTCGCGTACTGCGCAGGCGCGCACAGAGTCAAGGTGAGATTCCCTGCTGCGAGACCGGAAGCTTGGGCTTTGAGACGGTTCAGGATGAAGTCGCCCGTGTAGCAGAGATTAATCCAGCCTCAATTACAAGAGACAGCTTCCTCGCCCGATGTGCCTCAGTGATGGATACCGTCGCCAGCGAAGGGTTCTTCGCGTCAGCCGCAGTTGTCGTCGAGGGGTACGGAGAGCTCGGCTGCCTACGCGCGGTAGAGCAACAGCTCGGGCTTCAGTGGGACGAGGACGGAATAGTAGTTGTTCCCGCGCGCGGCAAGAACAACATCGACCGACCGGTTCACATCTTCAGGGGGTTCGGTATTCCCTGCTACTTCGTGTTCGACGGGGATGAGTCCCGGCGTGGAACGAACAAAGAAGCGGGTGCCACCCATACCAACCGGCTTCTGCTGCGCTTGGCTGGTGCCGAAGTCCAGGACTTCCCGTCAACCCAAGTCAGGCTTGATTGGGCGGTTCTATCGGACAAGTTGGAGTCAGAACTCAAGGCCGCGTTCAGGTCAGACGAAGACTGGGAGTCTGCTACGACCGCCGTCAGAGATGAACTGGGCTTCTCGTCAGTGAAACAGACTCTCAAGAACGCTGATGGGGTGGCGGCCGTCGTCCGCAGGATCTATGCCGGTGGTGGGACTCTGGTAAACATCGAGGAAATTGCCCGCCGAATCACTGAACTAGTAGCATGAGAGCGACATCTCGGTGGTTCTGGGCGCAGGCCCTAACCCCGGCATCCAGCGGACTGCGCTACGCTTGCCGCTGATGCCGCAGACGT
>JAFCZZ010000003.1 GCA_019314085.1 Deltaproteobacteria bacterium
CGGCGGTTCAGCTCCCAGTCCTCGGCACCGCCGAGCTGCTCGTTGAACCCGCCGACCTCGTCGAGCGCCTCCCGCAGGTAAACGGAGTTGTAACCCGGGACGCTCTCCACGAGAGTGGTCTGGTCAAACTGGTGAGCGTGCGTGGAGCCGATCTTTATGATCCTCGCGATCTCTTTACCCAGACCAGGTCGAGTGTTTGGGACACAGCCGGACGTGACCGCCGCCACCTTACTATATGGGCGTCGCTCAAACCACCTCACCATATCCCTGGACCACGTCGGTGGGACGACGACGTCGGCGTCGAGGAAGGCCACGTATCTGGAGGTGGAGTGTCGGAGCCCCTCGTTACAGGCGACCGCACGACGACTGCCCTTTACATCGCTGGGTGGCTCGTCGACGAGGATGGCACCGTACTTCTCGGCCACCTCCCGGGTTCCGTCTGTGCTGTGTGCATCGACGACGATCACCCGGACCGGGTCCAGTTGTGACCTAAGCGACTTCAGACACTCCTCCAGGTCCGACGCGCAGTTCTTCGTGGGGACTATCACGTCCATTTCATTCCCTTCCGCCTAAAGTCGTTCAGTATCCGGTACGTGACGAATAGGTTGAGTGGATGAATGCTGTTCGTGACCATATCGAGCAACAGGTGGACCCACCACCCCAACGAGGCCCCGAGGAGGACGGGGCGACTGACCGCCATCAGTGTCAGCAGGAGTGGGTACTCCCAGCCGTGCAGGGGGCAGATGTACGTGTTGTGGTTCATCAGTCCCTCGGATAGGTCATACGCGCTGAGAGTGAGCTTACCGTTAACCACGTAGTAGTCGACTTCGTGGTCCACGTCAATGAGGATCCCGGTGACGAGGACGGACACGGCCGCAACGTACTGACGAAGCAGTAAGAAGAGGGAGGCGAGGGCTACCGACACGAGGGCGTGATACCTAGCTTCCACGGCTATCACCCACGAACAACCACTGGTAGTGTTGAAGAGCGCTTATATCTCCACCCCCACAAAGCTCCCAAGAATTCTTTTGAAGGCATCTGTTGTTGTGCACTTGTGAACTTTTATTCTCGGGCCGGGCGCAATAATGAGAGGAATGTGTGTTAACTGTGGGACACTTCGCGCTTCAGAGTGTGAGTAATGACCGTTCTCACCTAACTCTTCACCATGATCGGACATGAACACAAACAAAGTGTTCTGTGGAAGTGCGACGTAAAATTTCCATACCTCCTTGTCAACATCGCTGACGCAAGCACGGTAGAGTTGTCTGAGGAGGGCCAACTCGCCGGGGGTGAGAGCCCCCTCACCAGTCCAGAATATCTTCAGTACCTTGGTACACAGGTCCTCTATTCTCTTCACACTGACCGGTGAGTCGCTAGGTGTATACGGGAGGTGGGTGTCCATAAGGTGGATCCATAGAAAGAAGGGTTTCGGAAAGCTTGGTATACGTTGCAAAGCTTCCATAAACATCTCCCGGGCGGATAGGTGGGGGCCGCCCGTCACCGCACGTTTCACCAGCCGCAGGAGGCGTATCATCCATGTGGGGAGGTTACGCAGGGCAAGCCTCTCGAATTGGTGTCGAGCCGAGGCCAGCCGACGGGAGTTAAGCTGTGGTAAGTATTGGGCTTCATCCCAGCCGGCGCTGAAGGCTTCTAACATGAAGAGGTTCGTCGTGAGGAGGGAGGTGTAGTAGCCGAGGGAAGAGAGTTTGTATTGTATAGAGTGGCGATAATCAAACTTCGACGAGCTGCAGAGTATACGTGGGATGCTCTCCTTCGTCACTGTAGCTTGTGTATGAAAGTTAGTGAAGAAAGTACCCATGCTGGCGATCTTTGAGAGGTTTGGTGTTAGCTGTTCATTGATGTGATCGAATCTAAGGGCGTCGCAAAGAACAACGACGATATTCTTCCTCCTCAGTCGAAGCCCCCCCGGTATCCTCTGATGCGCTCCAACAAGAGATGTGGTAGGAATTTCAGGTGTGCTATTATCGAGGGTGTGTTACCCCCGCGCAGGTTGGTTATGATCCGAGCGAGCCAGATCACCGATTCTGGGACGTGCGCGAGTACGTTGACACGATCCGTCTCGATCAGCCACCTAACCAACGATTCTGGAAGCAGCGGCATCAGGTCAAACAAGTTCCTGTAGCTCACGTATTTGGGATCACGCGAACTGCGGATCGTTGGAGGTTGATACGTCCCGTTTTCGATTTGCTCGATGTCACATCCGCCTTTTATGTCAATGATTGGAGTCTTCGGGAAGTAGTAGAGAAAGAATGGATTCACTTGGAAGGGCCTGAGCTCGTTGTAGAGGCGCGCGCTCTCCTTCAAATATTCTGGGGTGTCGTCAAGACCGAAAATGTGATCGATACTAAAATTCAATCCGGCTTCGTGGCAATAACGTGCCATTTGGCGAACTTGGTCGTTTGTCTCATATCTATGTGTGATCTCACGACGGACCTTCTCACTACCCGACTGTAGACCGACCATGGCGAACCGACAGTTACTCTCCTTTAGCAGACGGGCTCTTTCCTCATCGATGTCTAGTGGGTGTATGTTACACGCGTATGGCAGACCGATATGATTGGAATACAGGTGGGCGAACTCGCGGAACCAGGTGGGATCGAGGGTAAGGTTATCGTCCATGAAGAGGAGCCAGTTTATCTCCCATTTCTCTCTTGCTCGCTTCAACTCCTCGATCACGTTGTCTGGTGAGCGGAATCTGGTGTACCTACCGAGACCTCGGTACAGTTCGTGAAGGTAGCTATTGAAACAATACGTACAAGCACGAGGGCACCCCCGGCTAACCATGACTAGGTATCGTTTGAACTCACTCCGATCAATCGCCGGGAGCCATAACTCCTTCATGGGAAACGGCAGTTCATCTAAGTTGCCGATAAGCGGGCGGAGTGGATTTCTAATAATTGCCCCATTTTGCCAGAACCAAAGGTTGTTAATGTCGGTTCTCCCCGGGTCGTCAGCCAACTCTAACATAGCATATTCCCCTTCCCCAATACAGACGATGTCAACACAGCCCTCAGCAATCACCCGCTCCGGCACCGCCGTTGGGTGCGGTCCGCCAAATATGATCTTAGTGTCCGGAAGTTCGTGTTTTATCATGTGGGCGAACTTCAAGCACCATTGATACCTATGAGTAAGGACGGAGAAGCCAACGAAGTCTGGTTTAAATTTCTTAAGGGCATGTAAGTTTCGTTTTTCATCGCTAGTTACACGGGGCGAGGGATCGTAGGTACGATCAACGAGTCCCCTCACCTCATGACCGGCCTCACTTAACATCGCCGCCATAATCTCTAGGCCGATCTGGCCGAAAGCCATATGGGGTTCCTTAACCGCTATGAACGCAATCCTCGACAAATTGCGACCATCACCTCACTGAGATTGAGGCCAGTTGGATCCATCTTGAAATCCTTGAGGCCAACCCCTCGCCTGCGCCGCTCTTTTAAGTAGCCCTCGAATGAGTTCACCCGAGTTGGCCGTTGACCAAAGAGTTCGACACTAGAGAAATGAGTGTTGAGCAACTCCATGAACTCCGTTGGGGTGTACTCGTGTTTATGTGTCGGGTTGACAGTGACCATCTTCTTGTCGATTAGATATTGGCGCACGGACGTGGGGGAGGCGTTCGCCGTGCTGATTATTAGAGTACCAGAGGGAGAGAGCCAATTTAGAATAGACTCGAGGACATTCTCCGGGTCATGTTCCACGACCTCAAAACACACCACATAGTCGAAGGTGTTGGACTCGTACTCCTCCTCAACGCCAGTCGGGTCGAGGAACTCTACATTGAAGCGACCAGCGAAATGACTCCTCGCCCAAGATAGAGCTAGACGGTTCAGCTCCAGCCCAACAACAGTATTCCTTGGCTCGTCCCAAGCGAGGTACCACGCGCCGTAGCCGGAACCACAGCCGAGGTCGAGGACTAGGCTGCCCGGGGTGATCTGTTGCGCGGCCCACCAGTATCGATGAGCGTGCATAGAGTGGTAGAACTCGCCAGAGTTGGCGACCTCGTCCCAGCTGCCAACCACAAGTCGCTCACCACGATGAGCCACCTCACCGGCGGGGGTGAGGGAGAGCCAGAGTTTGAAGAGCGGCCGCTTGATCCAATACGGTGCGGGTGCTAGGAGGCGTAGAAGCGCCTTCTTCATGTATCAACCCTCCTATATATCACAACACCGCCATGATTGTAAATCATCCTCCAATCATGATCGTCTTGCCAAACATCATGTACCGAGATATGGTACATTTCACTACGGGTACCCCGTACCCAGTCAGTAATCACGAAGTATGCATTACGGCGCATCCTCTCGCTGAGGAATACATAGCGCCACGGCTGTTGGTCTGTTGTGCTGTTTAGAATGAATTGTTTTTGGTCCTGTAACGTTTTAGTTGCCTTCACCCAGTCGGGATTAACCACAGTTGAGCTGCGATTCGAGAAACACTCCAAGGAGATTCTCGAGGATATGTATTGCATTACTGCACGGTCCCCAAACCAGTCTTTATGTGTCGTATTTGCGAAGTAACCATTCGTGTCGAGCCATTGAAGAGCTATAACCTCGGGCTTAGTAAGCGAGTCAGAAAGCCACACAAAGTTGTTCACTCCTCCAAGTAAGGGGGCACTCAACATGGATACAAATACTATGGGATATACCCAACGTTTTGTATTCGATGAAACCAAAGCAGGAATTAATGCTATGGCAGTGTAAGTGAGGAAACGTCTTGGGGACGCAACACGAGTATTATACATAAGCCATGCCCCTATGAATGCAAGCGCTGAGAGAATGAAGATCGTGCGTTGTGGCTCCTTCCATCTCCAGAATCGTAACGGGACATTGCACCCCATCACAACGAGACCGAGGTAACTGACGGCACCAACACCAATCAACTCTCTGGGGCTGTAGAGGAATAAATTAGAAGGAGAGAAGTGGAGGGCGCCAGAGAGGAGGTTTGTCGCCTGAACCTTGTGCGGGCTGAATGGACTGAGAATGAAAGTCACTGTCCCCACGAGAATGGCGATGGAGACCGGCCACATCCTTCTGTTACTGAGTAACCGAATGGAGACGTATCCAACTGAGAAGAGGAAGGGTACCACATGTGACATAATTGTGAAAATTAAAAATGGGATCGAATAAATATATCGTCTCCTAAGATAAAGACCGAGAAATAGGAACATAAAGAATATTCCAAGCGCCTCGGTCGTACCAAAGTAACAAGTACGGTAGAATAAGTTTTCGCTAGCAATGAGGAGTGACGATCCATAGAGTGATCGACGACAGTCGAGAAACGCAGACAAGAAAAAGTAGAATGGAAACACCATGAGACCGCCGATCACCGGGTTCGTATATTTACAGAGAGTGAGCACCTCGATATTGAAAAAAGAATGGAGAAACCACATAATATAGAGTTGAAGGGGTGGAACAAATAACCCACCATAGGGTCTGTGATATATGACAAGATACTGTAGAAGGAACCAGTAATGATATTCATCAGAGGGCATAAGGTCTGGAATTGTAAGGTGTGGGTACGAACGCCACACCGCACCCAGTACTGCAAGGGCGGTGAGTATCAGCAAAGTTCGTTTATTCATGTGCGTCCCAACAGGAATGGTACTAACCCTCTGGCATCTCCTAAGACATTAATCCACTCACTAGGATGACATATGGTGTCGAACATCCACCACCGGTTTTTGAGGTAGAACTCAGTGAATCCCTCTCGTTCCAAAGCTGTCATCTGTTCCGTGGTGAGTAGAGTTCTCCCATCCTGCTTCATCTGTTCCAATGTCTCTACGATTGGCGTGCCCGGGTAGGCGAAGAGCTGGGTGAAGGAGAAACGACGAGGACGTACGACAGACTTGGCCCAATGGACTGTTTCCCGGACGATCTTTGGGGTCTGCCACGGGAAGATCATGAAGCCGGCGCAGGTCCAGAGATCAAGGTCGTAGACATACTTAGCGAACGTCTCCATCTGCTCGACGGTGATGTCTTTCTGTATGAGGTCGAGCGTCTCCTGGTCCGCTGACTCGTAGCCGACATGAAGTGTGCGACCGCCAGATTCCTTAAAGAGGGTGAGGGTCTCCTTGCTCTGCTCGGCACGAGAGTACCCGCCCCACACGATCGGCGGTCCGTGATCGAGAATAGCCTGTGAGAGATCACGCATACGACGAGGGGGGAGGGTGTCGTCTTGGAACCACACCTGCTTGATGTAGGGGAGGTTGTGGTGAATCCACCAGAGTTCGTTGACGACGTTCCTTATGGAGCGGGCGCGGTAACGATGGGGATCCATGTGTTGGAAAGCACGTATCCACAAACAGAAGGAGCACCTATATGGGCAGGACCGGGCCCCGAGGACATCCAGAAAGGGGTACCGGAGGGATGTCTGGCGGTAGTCGTACAGGTTGAGGTATCGAGCATAGACTTGGGACACGAAGGGGATACGATCGAGTTCAGACGACGAACAGAGGGGACGTCGAGGATTCTTGACTACTTCTCTCCCTTCTTGGTGTATGAGGCCCTTGATTTGGTCGGACGGGCCGTTCTCGATAACATCGAGCAAGGTGTGTTCGAACTCACCGTATGTCATTGTGGTGAGGTGTGGGTAATCGAGGAGGACATCCTTATCCACGCAGTGGCTCCACGGCCCGACTAGGACGACATCGTGTCGGCGGCAGAGGTATTCGGCATATCCGAGGTCCCGGTCGAGGGTTGAGTATCCAAAATAGTAGGCTATATGGTCTGGAGCGAAGGAGTCGATGATCTTGGCGGTTTCATACGGCGAGAGTCCACGCGCGGGGGCATCGAGGAGTAAGCACTCGTATCCCTCTCGTTCGAGCAGAGCGTGGGCGTACGCGAGCCAGATCGGCGGCCAAGCTTGGCGGCCTCGGGATTTCCTCGTCCAACGCCCGGTGCGAATGTAGTCGTGTGGCGCAGGGGGGTTCAGGAGTACGACACGACTCATATCATAGCACCTCCAGGATGCGCTGTTTCATCTCCTTAATTATGATATTCCTTGTTTTCTTATAGTAATCTTTATCGAACGGTCTGCGCCTCCCGGTAACGGACAGTACGAGCTGTGTGAAGAACATCACCAGCGCGCCGAGGATAGGTGGGTTCTCGCTGATGTGGGTTAGGCCGGCGAACACCGTGTGGGGTAGTGGGAATCCGAGAAAGTGCCGCGCCCACCCGGAGAGGTACCACTCATGCAGGGATTCACGGGTGGACGGACGGCGTTCTATGAATTTAACTGTAGGATCGGAACGAACGAGAAATCCCCAGCGGTAAGCTTCTAGGATCGCCCAGGTGTCCCAGTGGAGGACGGGAGCAAGCCCGTTGATCTGTTCCCAACATTCGCGGCGGTAGAGGCGAGCCACGTTACTGGCTCGACCTCGCCAAACAGATCCGCCATGTGGGACGCCGCTCACTATCCCGACGTACCGCCATAGATCAGAGGTGAGCCGCTCGACGTAGTCCGGCGGGAGAACCACGTCGCCGTCTATCGTCAACAACCACTCCCAGTCGGGAGTACCTGTCTCAGCTACTTTCACCGCTAAATGAGTGGCGTTTCTCTGGTTCTCCCATTTGTGGAGTTTGGGATCGTCTGGTACGACGAGTGGGAGAAGGAGTGTTGAGGGATATGGTTTAAACAGGCGCTCGAGTATTTCCTGGGTCCTATCTGTACTGCCCCCATCGATGATAATAAATGCCCGTGGTGGGATCGTTTGATTCAGGACCGATCCTACCATGTCACTGATGTTCCTTTCCTCGTTCTTTACGACGGAGATGGCGATGTACTTGATCACAACGCATCACCGATCTTTATCATATCCTTACCCGCGTAGGTATTCTTCCATACAACGTAGGCGTATGCGAGAACAGAGAAGGCACGAGAGCCGAGGTACCAGGGCTGGGCTGTCTCCCTGAGGACCAGAATGGCCGTCGCGTAATCACTCGATATAAGAGATAGACCATAAGCTATGTAGCACCTGAAGATCAGGAAGAGCGACAGTGAGAAGATCAGAAAGACCGCCGGCGCCGCTATATCCTCCTGTTTGAGTTTGGTGAAAATACAGACCGGCACGTTACACAGAAGGAATATCACGGGATAGACCATGTTGTGCAGTTCCTTCATCAACCCCAATCGTGCGACGTATTGTGGGAACCAAACTATGTGGTTCCAAACCTCAATGACCCCATAACAACCGAACATCACCATAAAAGCGAGATAGGTGCAGAGAGGCGGTGGGTAGCCACGCCTGTGGAAATGAAAAGCCGACCAAATCCAGATGAAGGAGAAAAGAATCACATTTAGCGTGTTAAACGGGCGGAAGTAACGCGTCGAGAGTAGTGGGAGCGGGGACTTGGCGAATAGGCCGTTGGTGAGTAAGAGGGGAAGGTGGAAGCCGATGAGTAGTGAGAAGGGTATCGCCCAGAGGAGTGGGTGTGTGAGCGGGCGGAGGGGGCGTGGAAGTTTCATAGAGCGTCCTCACCATAATAGGAATTGAGGCAGTCGGGACAGTGAAGGATATCTCCAAACCCGTGTGGATAATCAGCTCTTATGCCGTGTGTGGGACACCGGAACGCGTAGAAGGGAAGTGGGGCCCTCCACCCCGACTTCATGTAATGACCGAGATATACGGTGCCCCCCAGTCGTAGTTTGAGACGGCTAAACCACGACAGCGTGGCGATCTTTTCTGTGAGGATCTGTTTTAGTTCCTCTTCTGTGAGTAGCCTCATCCTATCTCCTCCATCTCGACCACGACCAATTTTTCACCCAACAAGTTCCGGTACCTGACGCGGTATGTGTGGTTCCGGAGGAAGGTGTAGTCTCCCTGGAAGCGGATCGTGCCATGGTCATATGTGAGTACAGTAGTGACCTGTCCATCGGATCCACTCTCGAATACCCGGAAGGTGATCGTCTCGATGGGTGGGTGGAGAGCGCGATACGCTATCACAGTGTAGGGCGCGAACAGTAGTGAGAGGCCCAAGATTAGGAGGAGTCTCTCCTTGGTGCTGAGGGGACTATCCGATTCATTATTTTTTTTCATATTGGGAACGCTCCTGGAATACAGCGATAGAAACCGATCCGCCTGAGTACGTCCTTCACTTACTCCACACCTCCGGTTCGTGGTCGTTGAGATACCAGGCGGCGTACGTGAGGTCGCGGAGCTCGGACTTATCGACTTTTAGGTTCAGCCGCTCTATGTGTGTGAGCAAACAAACGTGCGCGACCATGAGGTTCTCCGCGTTTCGGCGGTTCTTGAACGTCGAGACGTGGGTTATGAGCAACGGCGCTACCGCAGTCGCAACCTTCCGGCCGAGGGAGAGCTGCTTAAACCTCCCTGGGCGGCGCTCTTGGAGGGCGTGGACCGAGACCTCGAATGCTGGAGAGTACGTGTACTTGTTCTTCCTTATAGTAGCAACTTCCAGTTCCACGAGCCGTTTGAACACCTCCTCGGTTGGCCGTATCGCCATATCCTTCATATCTCATCCCACCTCGGCGGCCTAACCGCGTCACGGTTTTCGTAGTACGCGAAGAGTGCTCGTATCGTGTCGTCCAGTTTGAACTTCGGCCGCCACATCCTAGTGTCGAGGATCTTGGAGATGTCGAGGGTTGAATACGGGACGTACCCCGGCGGGTAGAAGTCGACGTACTCGCAGTCCAGATCGTGCCCCCGCTCCCGGGCGATCTCTGCGACTAGCTCGACCAGCTCGCGGCCGGAGGTCTCGACGCCACTCCCGAGGTTGTAAATGCCATTTGGGAGATCCTCAGCTGACAGTAATCCAGAGACGACATCACGGACGTCGACGATGTCGCGCAGGGTGTCGCCACGGTTGAAGATTTTCACCTTCTTCCCGTGGACTGCGCACCAGACGAGGTAGTTCGGGAAGCAGCGGCCGCGGGGGCCGACCACGGTTCCGGGTCGGAAGATCACGTAGCGGCGGCCGGAGGCCTCGACGACCCGCTCGGCGACGGCCTTGGAGTAGCCGTACGGTGAGGAGATGTTAAGTGGGTCGGTCTCCTTAAATAGACGCCCCTTGCCGTAGAGGTTCGCCGTGGATGTGAACACGAACAGATCTGACTCAATCCACTTAAGGACGTTGTACGTGCCGACGGTGTTGGTGAAGAACGCCTCCCCGCTCTCTCTCAGCCATTGAGACGGGTTGACAACCTTGGACCACGGTAGTCCCGCGAGGTGGTACGTGGTTGTGTAGTGTTGGTTGAAGTAGAAGGGCTCGCGAACGTCGTGTTGAAGTTCAGATATCCCCGATAAACCGGATGGGACGAGGTCGATGTTGGTGATGTGGAAGTCCTTCTTCAGCCTTTCGATCAGGTGCCGGCCGATGAAGCCGGAGCCGCCAGTGACGAGTACGGTCATCTGTCTTCCTCCCGACGACTGCCGTACATCCACGACACGGCCTTTTGGATCGCCCACCAGACCCCGAAGGCACCCAGAACGGAACCAAAGAACTCAGCGACGAGAGCGGCCGGGTTGATATAGTAAGAGAGTCCTCCGGGGACAAACAGCACGAAGACGATGACATTCCACCAGAGTATTAGGATATTGATCGCGGCCATCACCTTCCACCAATTTGACCGGAGCCACACCCGCACTCATCTCACCTCCTTGAGTAGTCGCCTCTGGACCGTGATGAAGAATGTGGCAATAGCGAGACACATAGAGGCGACGAAGGAGCCGACCATAAGGACGCCGTAACTGACGACAAAATACTTACTCACATGGTAGAGATGGAGGAGCATACCTCCACAGAACACACTGAATAGGAACAGGAGAAGGGAGGGAATGCCAAGGAAAGTGTATGGGCGACGCCAGACCGTGCCCCAGAACAGGGATTCGAGGAGGTTCATACCGTGTTTCAGGGCGCCCTCGGAGTGCTCGGTGTCCTCATAGGTGATCGTAACCGGGACCTCGGCGACCCTGAGGCCGTGGGACTTGACCTGGCCGAGGATATCGAGCGACGCCCCCATACCGTTGTCGGTGATCTCGATCTTCTCGAGTGCCCGCCGCGAGTACGCACGGAACCCACACTGTGAATCGCCGACCCCATAAAATTTGTTCAACGTCCTGATAACCGTCTCACGGTGGAGTGGTGTGACCGAGTCTCCGAGGAACCGATTCCCCAAGACGACATCAGCGTCGTGAAGAGCCGTGAGGAGTCTGGGTATCTCGCCTGGGTCGTGCTGACCGTCTCCGTCGAGGGTTACGAGCGCGTCGTAACCGTACTCCCGGGCGTGAGCGAAGAGGTTTTTGAGGGCGAAACCGTAACCCCGACCGGCTGGAGCCCTGAGGACTCTGGCGCCGGCTCGGAGTGCGATGTCGCTGGTGCCGTCCGTCGAGCTGTCATCGAAGACGACGACCTCCCCGTACGGCCGGGCCTTCCTGACAACCTCCTCGATGTGCGCCGCCTCGTTATGAGTCGGGATACCGATCATGACATATCCATGGAAGTACGTGAAGTCATCGAGGGGGAAGGTGACCTTCGGCGTCTTCTCAAGGAGGTCGTGTTCCTCGGGATCGTCGGTGTATGCGTCGCAGGCGACGAGGTGCCAGTGATCCGGCCACCGCGCGTATGTGCGATCGACGATACACCACTCGCGTAGACCGAGTTTAGACATGTAGTGATATAGGACGGCGTATGCCCGGGTGAGTTCGTGAAAATTCGGCTCGGACGCGTGCCGGTGAGTTGCAACCGTTACCCTGTGTTTGTGTCCCTTCATGTCCTTCGTCCGGACGAGGTACACCAGCGAGTCATTGTAGAGTAGGTGCTCCCGCGTCGGGATGGTACAGAAGGGACAGCTCTCGCTCACTTCTTCCACCGCGTCTGGTATAGGTAGTACACAATTATGAGCGCCGCGGCACAGCCGTAGAGGATTAGCCGTATGTTCAGGTTCTATCACCTCCTTCTTTGAGCTTCTCCCACGCCTCATCGAACTCCCTGATCGTCGACTCCGTCCGTGGATGGGGGATGAGGGCTTTGAGGTGCTTATACGGCACCGTCACGATGTGAGCACCCGCGTTGAAGCACTCCATAACATCATTCGGGTTGCGGATACTCCCGGCGATTATTTTCGTATCGAGATCGTGATCCTCGAGGTAGGTCCTCATTCTGAAGATTTCTTCCATAGCTAGGGTTCGAGTGGATAGCTCCTCGATCATCCTATTGTAGAAGAGGGAGACGTAGGTTGCGCCGGCCTCGGCCGCGAGGACCCCCTGTCGAGCGGACATAAGGCACGTAGCGTTCGTCTTAATGTCCATCTCCGAGAGCTGGTTTATCACGGCGAGTCCTCGCCCGTCGGACCACATCGGGACCTTGACCACCACCCACCCATTGATCTCCGCGAGTTCACGGGCCTCGGACACGAGACTATGGACGGGAGCGTACGTTCGCGTGAGTTCGACGCTGACCGGACCTTGAACAAGCTCACATATCTCACGGATAACCTCTTTGTAGTTATCGTACGAGACGCCGGACTTGAGCAGGATCTTCTGGTTGGTCGTAACGCCGCGTATCACTCCAAGTTCGGCGATCTCCCGGATCTCGTCGAGATTTGCGGTGTCGAGGAAGAGTGTCATTTCTTACTGCCCCCTAACCGTCTCAGAATGTAATCGATTCCATCGAGTATTTCGGTTGCGAGGATAGCCCCGCCAATGAGCACACAAAGTGGCTCGAGCACCAAGGCGAGCAAGTGCACTAACGCGATAGTGACTGGTGGATCAGTCGGTAGCGTTATTGGCATAAACATTTGTTTCTTAAAGAGAATGAGACCTAGGGCGATTAACATAGTGTAACCCACCATAGCTAGTATGAGCGACAGCCAGAGTGGCTGTGGTTTGGTTTGTTTAGCATCCTTCATTTAAATCGTCCCCCGATTCGCCTCCTAATGAGCTTCCATAGTAAGAGTATTGTTATCAACCCAAAGTTTCCGATCTGGTATGTCGCGTTAAAAAAGAATATGATACCTATACCGTAGACTATATAGGTAATGTTTGATGTTGGTTGTGGGATTGTTACTGCGAATGTCTGTGGTGAGAATATGGCAACTAGGATCAGTACAAAAGATGTACCACCGAACCAGATCAGTAGTTTTCGTGCCGCATCCCCTATATCTTGGGTTACTATCCGTATCATGTCCCTGTTCTCCGAACGTATTTCTCTACTAGACACCTTTACTCACCCGACCTCTGTCGCAAATGGTTGGCACAGTACCTATATCCGAGCTCTAGGAGATCGTAAATGATGTTGAGGAGTATGGTGAAGCTGTAGCCGGCGTAGAGCCATGCGCACCCAACCATACACATAATTAGGACACCACCTGAGGTGTACGCCCAATCCCCTAGGGGCTGACTCAGCAGACCCGGCGCTACCCCTCGAGCCAATAACAGGAGGACGAAACACCCAAAGGATGTTCTGATGAATAAGTTATCCACCACACTTGGGCCGAATTTTTTATCTTCCCTCAAGTTCTAGTCACCTCACACGGCTTATGAGAAATGGTCAGCAAGAGTACGCTAATCACCGTACGTAGGAGTACCCATCCCCATACTATCCCCCAAGGGATGTGACCAATATTTCTAAGGATTTCAAATATTGGGATCGCCACCGAGACGTCTAATACGGTGTTCACTTCCTTCCTGACTCTCTCCCACGCAGTTAGTTCACTACTCATATTACCAACTCCTCAACAGGTCGAGGTTGATCTGCGCCGCCGGGTGTCGCTCCTTGATGAATTTGTACGCCTCCTCCCTCGACATCCCCACTCGTCGTAGCCATAGGAGGATGACGTAGACGGAGCGTGAGACACCGCCGCGACAGCAGACCAAGACGCGGTCATTGGTATACATAAGCCTGTCGCCGAGGTGCTTGAGTACCGTGGAGAGTGCCCATATAGGGTTACTACCATCATCCGAGAGGTGGTAATGGTAGTCCTCCAACCCGGTCACCTTGCCACCGACGTTTATGACATAGTCGATGCTCAGCTCGTCTAGGTCCGCTTTCGTGAAGTTCGAGTCGCCGACGTACAGCCGGTCGAAGATACGGCTTATCATCATCTCCCCTCTAACTGATCCCTCAGCTCGGCACAGATCATATGTGCCACCACGGAGAACAATCCCTCGACCACGTAGGGGTCGCCGGACGGCCAAGTGACCCCGGCGGTGGCGTAGCGCTTGATCTTACCACCATCGCACCCAGCTACGAGGATTACGGATCCACCCTTCATCGAGGCGAGGGCCGCCGCGTTTGCGAGGTTCGAGCTCCAGACCCCGCCGCTCGCGCCGTGAACGGTAAACAGGACGAGGCTATCGACGGGCGAGAAGCCGGGCATTTGCATATCGTACGCGCGTTCCCACCCCTCGTCGTTGGTGAGAGCGGTGAGGCGGGCGACGTTGTCAACCAGGCACTTCACGTCAAAGCCGAGGTTCATGAGGTCGGACGTGAAGTGTGAGGCGATGGCCGCGGACCCGCCATTTCCGGCTACCCACACCCTGCCCAGCTTGTCGCGGGTCTTCAGGAGGAGTTGCGCCGCTCTCCTCACGTCCGGGGTGGACACCCGCTTGAGGTTGGACATGATCTCCAACTTGAGCTTCACCAACTCACTCATATCTCTATCACCCCCGATCCTCGACCGTAGAACCTGAACGGCACCGGGCAGAGCCCGTGACGGTAAAGGGCGAGAGCGACCTCATCCTTCACCTTAGCGTCGGGGCAGAAGAGGAGTAGGAACCCGCCCCCGCCGGCGCCGACGATCTTCCCGCCGAGGGCACCAGCGTCACGAGCTATGCTGTACCAGCGATCGATCATATCGTTAGTCATGTGCGGGGAGATGGTCTTCTTCGCCTCCCAGTGTTGGTGCATAAGTTCGCCGTAGGTTCGCCAATCCTCATCGATGAGGGCGTCTGCCGCATCCTCGCCGAGGCGCTTGATCTCGAGTAGCTGCTCCTCGGATTTCCTGACGGTCTTAAGGAGTGGTAGGGAGGAGCGTCTGATCCCGGTGTAGTATATGAGGAATCGTTGGTCGAGCTGGGCCGAGGGGGTGGGTAGCCTACGGTAGCGGACCTCGCCGTTGCTGGTGTAGAAGATGTTCAAGCCCCCGACCATGGCGGCGTATTGGTCCTGTTTACCGACCGGGCGTTTGAGGATCTCCCGCTCGATGTGATATGCCAATTCTGCGAGGTTCTCGACGGGCTCGCGCTTGTAGACGGAGAGGGCGTTCAGAAGTCCGACGGTGAAAGCGCCGGATGAGCCTAGGCCGGTTCTGGAGGGGAGATCGGCGAATGTGACGATCTCCACGTGGTTGTAGATGTTGAACAGGTTAAGGGCCTCCCGGATTATCGGGTGTTTGATCTCGTCGATGTCTCCGACCAGCTCCAGCTGGGAATAGGACAGCCTGATCTCGGGTTCGAACCGGTCCTTGATGGCGACGTAGACGAACTTGTCGATGGCGCCGGCGATCCAGAAGCCACCGTGCTTCTGGTAGAACTCGGGGAGGTCTGTGCCGCCGCCGCCGAGTGAGATGCGCATAGGGGTTTTAGTGATAATCAATACTTTACCTCCTTATCATCGATCGGATACAACCCCACATCGAGTTCGTAGTCGTCTATAATGAACCCGCCGATCATATCCTCCTCGAGTTCGCCCTCGCTGATGAGCTGGTTCTTGTGTTTCTCAGCCTTCTCCCTTGTTGAGAATATACCAAGTTTGTAGTCACAATCATATCCCATGTCGAATCGGAGTAAGTAGACTTTCATTCAACTACCTCCTTGTTGACTAACAGGAACGCGATGCTCGTGCAGATCACCCGATCCACGAGGTAGTACGGGGAGTCCCAGACCTCGGCCGATATGACGCCGTACGGGACGGGGTTACCGAGCAGGAACAGGGTCGCCACAGCCAACCCGACTAGGAAGATCACCCAGCGGCCCAAGTTACCGAACGCTCGCGTCCAGCCCGTGGTGACTGTTAAGAACCACAGGGGGAAGACCACGAGGACGTGGAGCCCCCAGTCCCACTGAGGCCCGGTGATGAAGGCGTTGCGGATGAGGTACGGTGCCTCCCAGTAGTACGAGCCGACGAACGCGACCAGCGCCGAGATGGACACCGCCTGCAGATAGTTCCACCCCTTCCCGTACACTAGGTAGGCGGTGAAGGCGGTGATGAGCAGGGTGTACGTCAGGAGTAGGCGGTGACTCGGGAACAGCTCCACGACGACCCAATGGGTTTGCGGGAGGATTTCCATAACCACAACAGAGATCGTGGCATATACCTGCCACTGGAACAGCCAGTTGAGAGTTGGGCGACGAACCCGGTAGAGAGCCATCCAGAATACCGGAAGTATCCAGACCAGGCACAGACCGACCCACTCGCCGAGGGACGTGATCACTTCTCTTCACCCCTAAAGGCGTCTAGAATATACCTCGCCGGGATGGAGAGGGAGAAGTCGTTCATGTTCACCGCTATCCGTCGCTCGGGAACGATGATGTCGACGGACCAGTCCTCCGGCTTGGCGCGGGAAGTAAAGGTCAGGCCGTTATTCTCCGGCGCGGGGGATATCGACCGAATCGGGAGGAGTGCGACCGTGGTTAAGCCGACGGAGACGAGCCCGGTCCAGATCAGGAACACACACGACGCCACGGACGAAACGTTATCGACCTGTTCCTCGGTGATCTCGGTTCCTACGTGTACCTCCTTTGTGTACCTCCACCCGTGGGCGCGGATGTCCGCGAAGGTGTCACCGATGCCCATAACGGCGGAAGCGACGAGGATAAGGGCAACCACCAAGTTTGAGTAGAGGATGAGTCTCACCACGTCACCACCCTCGGATCGAGTCGAAGGGGCGCACGAATATCTCGGGTATCGATATAGGGAAGAAACAAGAAGATGGTGGGGACTTTACTCACGATCCACCAAATGTTCTGGTTTGGATCGGGGATCGTGATTCCGGCATCAACGAGAGCCATCTTATCCCAAAACCCAGTATAAGCCATCCTCACGAACCCAAGAAGTGAAAGGGAAAACAACAAGAAGAAGACGCCTTGTCTCATTTTTGTTAAATTCAATACACCGTGGTAGTTGTCTATGCGGTGCAGAATGTATAGACAGAAGATTAGGAAGAAGAAGGAGAAAACGTTAGGAAGTGTTCCACGATACATAAGCGATTCAAGTGACCAGAGAAAATCGTACAAGTGAACTTGAAATGTGACCATGGTCAGAGAAGCCACCAGCCGGGTGAGCGGATAGAGGTACTTCATCAAGGAGTAGTAGATGAGAAATGAAAGGCAGAGGAGAATGAAGGTTAGCTTGTGCGTCGTCCCGCCAGGTATGGGCACGGTGGAGTAGATGCCGGCGGGGCGAGCAGTAAACAGGAGAGCGTAGACTACGCCGAGTATGGGGAGGAGTAGGGTTGTGTAGTGTAGAGCGACGCCAGCGAGGGTGTCAGTGTCCCTATTCACGGCTGAACTTCACCTCCTCAAACTCAAACTCAATGTAACCGTTTGGGTCTGGATTAAGGTAGCCCCAACAACGCTGATACATCGGGCACTCGACCCCCGCACAGGTGATCGCCTCGCCGGCCAAGCGGCAGAGGGCGATGACCTCACCGTCGCCGCGTCCGATTCGCCGTATCTCCTTACCCGTGTTTTTCACCTCCATATGACTTAACCTCGTGATATATGTCAACAACATAGAGAAGGGACGTAAGGGAGAAGGTTGTAACGATCATGATCCCGGGCGTGAGGTTGAACACCACGCCACAGATCATAGTGAGAAAGAAGGATTTGAGGATCGTGAAGAGGAACTTGCGGCGGCGGCCGTTGACGATGATGTGGTCCTCGACGAGGGTGACGGTGAGTAGGCACGCGACGGCGAACCAGAGCTGGGGTGAGAGAAGGAGGCTATTTATCTCACTTCGCCTCCTCTAGGATTTTCTTTAGGCGATTCACCTTGCGCCACATATACCAAAACACCGCGATGCAAATCGCGGTTAGGTACCACGCGATCCGGTTGAGTATAAGATCGATATGGGGCCGGACAAAACTGAGTCCAAGTACGAGGAGTGTCACCACTACACCAACGAGCACGTACAGCCAGTAAGCGATAAACCTGATACGTTTAAGCTTGTGGTGAACCTCTTCTGGTGTAAGTTGTGTCTTATTCATCCTACTCACCTTAAGGAGCTCCCCTTTACACCATCTATGGACGTGGTGTTTGATGTCCTTCCCAGTCGGCGTCGAGCACCAACGGTGGACAAATTCACGAAACTTGCCCACTCACTACTTCCTCCTTTTCCCTGGGGCTTTGTTTGTGTTTGGCGCCGCGCTTCCACCAGCCCGGGGGAGAGAGGCCCCAGATGTAGCCGTAGGGACCGGCGGTGAAGAACCAGTTCCAGAGGAACGCAACGACAATAGCGATGTTGTTGACAATAAACCAGTTCAGGTACGTCGCCCAAGAATAGAGGATCTTCTGGACGGCGTTGTTGATGAAAACACCGATGCCGCAGACGATGGCGTAGTTGACGAGCGAGTGCCACGTGGAGTATAGCTTGGCGAGCCTGCCGGTGCGGTCGAGTGACTTAGCTAAGTAGTAGATGAGGGCGGGGATGTGCTCAAAGTCACTTTTCGCGCTCGACAATGGGGATGCCCTCCCTCTCCATCTTTTCGCGAACCGCGGCTCGGACAAATTTTCTAACATTCCTACCAGCTTTAGCAATCTCATACGCCCAATAGTCGGGGATATGGATGGTGGGCATAGGTCAAACCTCAGTTATCAAAAAAATTATTATAAGAAAACATATTTAACTCTTTTCACTCGATCCGTGCGAGGACGATCTTCTTGATGATCCTGACACCCGCACCCGAACCGAACAGGATCAGTATCGCTAGGACTATGATTCCCTGCAGGGTTTTCGGGTCGTCAACTATCGTCGATACCACCTCCAACCAGCATTATATCCCAGAGGGTCTTCAAACCCGTCAGGAGCGACGCCTTCGAGAACCCAGCATTACGTTTATTGAAGTGGATGGGCACCTCCAACACCTCGGGCCGCTTCAGTAGTTCCAGCTCGAGGCAGGTCTTCCAGTGTATAGGCTTGAACTTGGCGCCGTCGAGAAGCTCGCGCCGGAGGGCGAAGAAGCCGGACATCGGGTCGGTGAGCCTTGAGCCGTAGATGCGCGCCCAGAGGATGAAGAGTTTAGAGACCAAACGGCGGAAGGCGGATTGTTCGAACTTCGCACCCGGGAGGAATCTTGAAGCTACCACCATTTCATACTTATCGAGGGCGCGGATCATATCCGGGATCTTGTCCGGGGGGTGTGAGCCGTCGGCGTCGAGAACTACGATCCTCTCACCCCGAGAGATACTGAATCCTAAGAGTATTGCACGTTCCAGACTGTCCCCATACGACGTGAGGATTCTCTGATTCGGCAGGCCCGGTACATCGGGGTGTAGGGTCTCGCGGTCGCCGAATATGACCAGAACCTCGTACTGCCACGGCGTCCCCTCCATCACCTCATGTAGATTGAGTAGAAATTCACCGAGGGCTGGTTCATCACGGACGGGGAGCACGATCGAGATCATCTGAGCTGTCCACCTCCATTAACATTCTACACCTCGGACATCGCCCTCTTAGATTTCTCATAAGCATAGTATGAGAGAAAACGATGATTGGAAGGAGGGGTGCGATCGCTAACAGAAAAAGCGCTCTTTTAAGTTTGCTCATCCCTGTTTTCTCCTCACAGCCGATCCTCCAGTGCATTCACCATACGCCAGATGATCTCCCTCCATTCCATAGGCTCAGGTAGGCGAATGTCGAAGGTGTGGCGGAAGGAGTAACCACGAACGAAATTCACTCGGGTGCCCTCTGGGAAGTAGCTGAGGACCCGCGGGGTGACGTCGTACGGCGAGATATACCGGTGGGTGCAGACCCGGAACTTCGTCGCGCGGTCATCGGGACGAACCTTGGTGATGGTGAAAGACCAGAAGAAGATGCGGCCGAGGAACTTGTTGAGAAACTCCTCATCGATCTCGTCTATGGGTATGAAGACCTGCTGGGTCTGTTCCTGGCGCCGCCACTCCTTGCGTTGACTGGGTGATGGACTGTATCTCCTCAAACACAATGCCCCTCCATCATTTTCTCACCGCCGCGATCGCCCCTATGATAATAAAGAATATGAGGATCGTTAGCTGTAGCTTGTCGAGTGTGAACGTGGAGGTGAGGATGTCGGGGATCAGGATTCCCGCTGTGTTCATCTCGTCGATCAGTATACATAAGCCGATGCCCATAACGGCGAAGCCGGCGATGGCGAAGGAGGTCGACCCCACCACGACGAGCGACCCCGCACCGACGACGAACACGACAAGACCGGGGAGGACGGATACAAAGTCCGTGGTGAACGTGCCCGCAAATCCCAGGTAGTCGCCTATCAACACCAAGATTATAACTACAACCAACACCAAGACGACGGGAACAACCATCTGCAACTCGGTTCGATACCTCATAGTTCATCACCTCCTCCCAAACATAGTCATCAGGAGCGCCGCCCCCAGTGACGCTATAACCACAGCAAATATCGGCGTCGGGTCACTGGGGCTGGGACTCGACAACCCGATCTTGTCGTTATCCACCAGTATCAGGTCGAACCCCCCACTCACAGCCGCAGGTGCCGTACTCGCTAAGGCACGCATAACGATATCCGTCTTCTGCGGGATCATCCGCGGCGGCAAGTACTGCAGGTTGAAGGTCTGCCTGTAAAGGTGTACGTAGTCCTTGATGTTCCACGCCCCACCTGGTGGCCTCAGGAACAAGCCGAAGGTGATCCGCTTGTCCTCGTCGCTGGTCATATATAGCATAGTCAGAAACGCCGTCTTGTTAGCGGGAACCGTGTAAATCGCCATAAGCGTCTGCCCGTGCCCGGCGATGACCTCGGCGTAAACGTTGGAGGGCACCCCGGCCGTGACCGGGCCGGTGCCGACGAAGATGTGGCCCTCGTTGGTCCCCGTTGAGCCGGCTGAGACTACGATAACCCTGTACACCCTTATGTACTCGTTCACTGTGGTAACGGGGTTCTGCCCGTCCAAGTCGACGGTCTCATTGATCTCCAAGTAGTTTGCGTCAAGACCGTAAATGGTCACGTTCCATGCGCCGGTGCCGGGGGGCGAGGCGTCGTCGTCCGCGTCTGTGCTCGACACGTTGAACTTAGTAGCCGAGGAGAGAAAAGGGTACGCCGTTCCGTTGTCCCACATGTCCTCCCACGTAGTCCCCACGCTCGGGTTGTGGCCGAAATTATGGATCCGGGTATGCCCTTCTATGTTCCCCTCCGAGAGTTCGAAGTAAAAGTCTTGGGGGAGGTCATCTGGAAGCGCAGGATATGCATGTGGCGTCATGATAAGTACCAGAGTAATGAAGAGTAAGGGTACCCACCCCCCCTTTAGGGCGGCATTCCTACACAAATTCATCACTTCTCACCTCGAGTACCGCGCCTCCTGAGGAGCCTGAGGTAGTCGCCGACGATCAGTGCCGTCGGCGCGGATAAGAGGAGAGAGGAGAGCTTGGCGTAGAGGGGTGTGACGAAGAGGAGGGCGTTCACGGCGTTCCCGATGAAGAGGATGAAGAGGAGGGCGGAGACTGCCAGCTTGATGCGACGGCCCAAGTCTGGGTGTTTTTTGATATAGATCGATGGTGCGTCTGGGTCAGCGAGGACCTCGATGTTGTCTAGTCCGATGACCCAACTGAGGGGGACTTCTGGCTTCTGCCGTCGCGTGAGTGAAGTCAGTTTTTCGCGTATCAACGTCATCTCCTCCTCTTCTTGGGTGGACTGGTGAGGTACTCCAGGAGTTTTCTCCTCAGCGCCGACTTTGCTCTCTGGCCACCCACTTCTCTGCTCTGTCGGAGGATGGGGACTACCCTTCTACCGACAGTGACGCCGCGACGCAAAAGTGGGTCCGTCGTGGTGCGAACATCGGGCGGGAGGGAGACGTACCCCCTCACCAGACGACGCCCGACCTTGCGTAACCTCTCGTATCGACTCATAGTATCACCCCGGTATCAACAGGTCCGCTATCCTGTATGCGTAGTCTAAGCTCATGTCGATCACCCTGAGGGTCATATCGAAAATGACTGAGATCACCCACCAGATCATCTGGAGGTCGCCGATGAAGTGTGGGAGCCACTGGCCCGTCGCCCTCCACCTGCGGTCGAGGTCGTACATCCATGAGAGGAAGAGGACGACTGGGACGAAGTCGATCCACGTATTGAAACTGATGTACTGCCACAGATCGCCGATCGCCGCTTGAGCGCTGTACACGCCTGCGAAGATATCGTGGACTGTGGCGATGAGGGTGACGAAGAACGATATCATACGGGTAAACCAACTGAGGACCCAACCCACGGTGGAGGTGAAAAAGGTGAAGGTCTGAACCAATACTGTTGTCGCCCAGGAGACGGAGTTATCGAGGTATTGGAACATCGTCGAGAAGAAGGATGCTATCTTCTCCACGATTCTGACTACGCCATAGAGGAATTTGTTGTTGAATGTGCCGACGTCTGAGTAGCCGGCATCGTTCAGCACGGTGACCTTCACGTCGCAGGTTCCGACTGTTGCGTCGGTGATCGCAAAATAGAATGCGATGATGTCTGTGTCGCTATCCACATTCTCCCGTGTCGAGAACACGGTGTCGAGATCACAGATGAAGTTCGGGTCGCTGACCTCTGTGAAGAGTCCGGTTGCTTGGGCCCACCGGAGCGTGAAGGATTCGGCGTCCCCCGTGGTGTTGACCTGGATATCAACCGTGTCGAGATTTGCAACTCCGGAGTATTCGGAGACGGTGACGTTCACCCAACCGTAGACCCCATCGACGAATTTTGTTGTAGCGACGACGTAATCTATTGAGGGCGCCCAGTTCACACTGATCTGGCTGGTGCCGGAGGAGATGGTGAACGTGGCTAATTTGGTGGTGGGATTGTAGCTGTAGGTGTGGTTTGCGCCGTTCACCGTGACGCCGGCGGGTTTGCCGTAGGTGGTGCAGTTGATCTCGATATCGGTGCTGGAGGAGGAGACGAAGGTCGCGGAGAGCATGTTACCGGAGAAGGCATCGATGTCGACGGAGGTCAGGGAGCCGTTTAACTCGGCGAAGACAGGGGTGCCCGGCGACCAGGTGAAGTTATATACTGTGGACGTGCCGTTGGCGGTGAATTCGATGGATGCCATGATGTTACTATATTGGTTGAGGGAAATGGTGACGGGCGCTGTGGGGTAGATTCCCCAGTACGAGTTGTTGAGTAGTATACTGTAAGTGTACACCCCAAACCGTTTGAAGTAGAGGGAGGTGGAGATCGTCGTACTCGCGTTGGTTGTGTGCACCACGATGCCTGGGTGCAAAGTAATGACTACACCTAAAGCTGACCTAGCGCTGCTGAGTGCTAATACTACGATGATAAGTGCAAGGGTAGACCATCTGTAAATAGGCTTTATATGGACTCCCTCATTATGATATTTGATTTGTCATCTTTTATATCTATCGAGACTTGCGCCTTGAGGATACTGTCGAAAAGGAAGGCTGGGGCAGTGTAGGCTAGGAGGTGTTTGTTCAGAAGAACAGTAAAGTTTATCGCCGTTGCCGTCCAACGGCGGTAACTTTAATTAGCCGCGTTTACTAGATTTATACGGGTCCCGCCGATGGCTAACAAGTCACCCTCCATAGACGAGTTAAGAGAACGCATCATGACGGTTAAGGAAGACGAGTATCGCCACGCCCTCATGTTCCAGTTTCTAGTGGGAGGGCGTATAAGCGAGGTATGCGGCAAGTACGCCCCGACGGGGAGTCATGCCTTCAGAGTGAATTTCCTTGTGGATGGCGAGGAGGTTCCCGCCGTACTCTTTGCGGTTAAAACGGCGAAGAGGAGGGGGCGTCTCAGACCCGCTGCCGTACCCCTCGACCCGAGGTATGAACCCTTCACAAAGCCGTTATACGACTGGTTCAGGACGCACGAACATCCCTTTGCACTAGGACCCACGCCAAGGACAAGTGTGCGGTATCTCCAGAGCAAGGTCAACGAGGTTTTTGAGGGTTTTGAGTGGCCCATGAAGCCCTACAGGCATCCAAGGCGGCGTGAGTCCACGCCAAGCGTCTGCCCCAACTGTAAGGGAGACACTACCGAGTATTGCCGCCGATGTAAGGGAACGGGGATAATCTATAAGAGGCTCAAAGTTCCCCGAAGATGGAAGAACTTTACGAGCCACAACTTGCGTAAGGCCAGAACCATCGAATTGAAGAGGAAGTACGGCTTTGATGGATCTGACCTTGCAGCCTACTGCGGCTGGACGGAGAAAACCGCTGATGCCAAGATGCCTGATGTCATAGAGTACTATCTTTACGAGGACATCACCGAGTTCGAGCCTAACAAGGATCTGCTGGTGGAGATTGCAGCCACCTATTTCCCAAAGCTAACGAGACCACGATCTGTTGTCGGGTATATTATCCCCGATGAGAAAGAAACATGGAAACCCGTCGTTTCGTAGTGTGATGTACCTCAGAACAAGTCTTCATCGGCGCATCCCGATAACTTACGCCAGTCAAGACTCGGCTCTCTCGTCATCATCACCCCCTTTAACCCTTATAACAGAATACTGAGCTAAATCTACGATGAACTTCATCGCTTTTTCCTCTTAACCCCGCTTCTTGCGGTAAATCTCAGACCAACACATTATATCATCTCCAAATTATCTAGAAGGATGAGGCTAATCCCTGAAAGGATCCCCATTAGAGTGAGAAGGCAACTATTCCACCAATCTAATCCCCCCAATTTAAGTGAGACTCCGAGAATTGGGGCGACACCTAGTATGACAAGGGCGACTACTCTTTTCTTCCTCATTCTCCCTCCTCCTTTTTCATAGTTCCCCTGAACTACGCTTCATCTCCTTCTCATTAATTAATCCAATAGAGTTCTGCTTCACCATCCCATTGATATACGACGACGTTTATCGCCCCACAACGGCAGTTCCCTACGGCGTGCTCTAAGTCGTAGAATATCTCACCATCTTCATCGATTTCCACGGCCTCAGCCCATATCGTCCGCGTCATATTGCGTCCGCAGTTCGCGCATGTGAAGGTGACCCTTCCCACCTTTTTTCGCGGGGCTTCCCTGAGCCGCTTCTCCATCTGTTCCGCGGTTAGGGTCATTCTTTTTCCTCCGTCGGTGTTCTTGACAAATTACGCAGAACCCTGAAGAACATAGCCCATAGGATACCCCCAACAAAACCGACACCTAGTCCGAATAGGAACATAGCATCATAAGCATCCATTCTATGTGTCCTCCCGTTGTTTAGTAGAAACATCGGCTCCCTCGACGGCGGCGCGGATTTCCTTGACGCGCTCCAGCCCAGCCTTGAGATAAGTTTTCAGAGACATCTCGAAGGTCTCTCTGTCGAATCTGCTATGCATAATTCCCTCGTCATCCTTCCATGAGACACATTCTAACGCTGGCGGGGTTTCGAGCAATTTCTGAAGGTAGAATAATGGCTTCTTGATGGCTTCAAGGCGGTCAACAAGTTTTCTCCCTTCATGTCCCATTTCAAGAATTAAGTGAGCGTATTTATCCCACTTCTCCGCCTTCTCTACAAGGCTCTTGAACACATCATAGGAGACGATTATGTTTGAGTCGTCGTAGCCGGAGATACCATACTTCTGCTCCAACTCGACGAAGGGGTCTCGCTCAGCCACTTTCTCTCACCTCACGATCTATGATATGCTCACTCAAGTAGTAAATTGGGTATGTTATGAGGAAGAAACCAGGTATCGCGAGAATTGGCTCAAACCAGCGAACCTCCAAGGAGGTAGTAAGTATCGCGATAACCGCAGCTATCCCATATCCTACCATTAAAACCCCCGCACCTATGGCCATAATCCCAAGGAAAACTTTGAGAAGATCAGAATCCATATCACAAATTTTGAGGAGCCACTTCCAATAACTGAGGCGATTATGTTCGTTACTTTCGCATTGTTTAGTCACTTTCGCTCACCCGTCGGTCTTTGGTATAAACATCGATATCTTCTGGATCTTCCTCGATATATCTAATAACAACTCGTACCCAGAATAAAATCCATACTATTGAAAAAAAGAGGGCTACCACAAAATCCCAATCTGTGTGAAGTGGAATAGGAAGAAATATCAGAACCCAAAGAGGCAATAAGAACCATCCGAATACTAATGAACCCGCCTTTAAGAATACCACAGCAGTTGTCATAATTCTTTTTAAATCTAACATCTCATAGAAAACTTCTTTAATAATTGAGAACAGCTTCATCTTTCTTCCTCCGCCCTTTCTCCCGAATTGCGGTTTAATAGACTTAGAAAATAGATTTCCCCAAACAGGATAACGATTGACCCCACCCAAATATCTACGAGCAACCAGATCCGCCCAAAAACGATTGCAATTTGTTCTGCCTGTAATCCCACCACCGTAAGCCAAATGACCCCTCCTAATATGGAGAATAAGGCCCCGTATAGCTTCATCATTATTTCACTCATCTAACTCCTCCTTGGATGTCGGAGGATCCGCTGTCCCCTTCGGTACTGGGGTTTTCCTGAGACAGTTCGGGCAAGTGGCGTTATCTGATCTCCCCTTGTAGTTCCACTCGTATCCACACTTGTGGCACTTTACCTTCATCTTAGCGGATCCTCCGATAACTACTACTACCAATTATGTATATAAGCCTTTTGGTAGTAGTAGCACCAAAGGCGGGAAAGCTACGCGGACTTTCTCGCGAGTCTGTAGAAGTATCTTGCGTCGGCTTGGGCCTTGCGCCTTGTGGCGGGGATCCTCCAATTAAACGTTAAAGTCGGGTTTAAGAAATTATCGTAGTTGTACCCAAACGGCTACGGAACGTATTTGGCCTCCCAATAACAAGTCGCAGGCGATGTTAGGGCGGGGGTTACGGTGATCGTTATCTGCGTTGAAGTTGCGGTCCAAGTCCACGCGTCTATGGCGGTAGTGTTGAAGCTGGCGGAAACAAAAGTAGGAGTGCCAGCCAATCCGTGGTTGAAGACGAAGGTTGTTGAGGTGGTGTTGGTTGCGGTTCCGCTGTTCTCAGTAATATAACCAACATTGCCTTCAACTTTCGTATTCGCTCCTAATTTAACAACGGGGCTACCAGTTATATTTTGGAACTGATTCCCTGAAATAAGGTTATAATCTGGTGCATCTACTTCCCTCACCGCCGAACCACCGTATCCATCAAAGAGGTTTCCAACAATAACATTATAATCTACGGGATTACCGTGAAGTCTAACTCCATCCCTATCTGCCCCATAAAACAAATTTCCAGTTATGACACAGTAGGTTCTACCAGCCGTATAACTCCTTAAATGGAGGCTGTCGTATTGAGGTGTGGGTGCCGTTCCACCAATAATGTTTCCAGCTATCACGCAACGATATGGTGCATCAAGATAAATATGATAATCTTGTGCTCCAAAAATCTTGTTGTTAGCAATAATTATATGGGATAAGGCTGAACCATAAAAGCAGGAGCCCGAAGCGCCACTAGCCCCACCTATTTGATTGTTAGCATATATACTGTCTGCACCAGAATGATATACAACATTTGTTTTACTTTCGCTTATGTAATTATTAGTAACAGTCCAAACATTTCCCCTCGCCTTAATACATTCACCCGAAAAATGCGCAATATGGCAGTTTTGTACCCAAATATAATCGGGATGTCGGTCGGGGGGTGCACCAATACCTATCGTGTTTGTATTATTATTATAATTGCCTTCAAGTCTCAAATTTCTGATTTTAATGTATGTAGGTGTATGTGTAGTCGGACCTGATAATTTGAAGAAGTACGCTAAATTTTGACCATCGGCTTGGGTGATTAATGTACGTTCTCCCTCTCCTTCTATTATTAGATTATTTTTTGCAATGGTAATAGGGGCTGTTAGATAATATGTTTCCGCTTTTATGAAAATTACACCGCCACTCGTCAAAGCATCTATCGCCGCCTGCATCACCGTCGCTGCATCCGTCCCGCTGAAGTCTATCTCCCCAGTTGTCCCGTTCTTGGCGTAGATGGTGGAGCCTTCCTTGAAGACGATGTAGCTGGCGGGTTGTTCGGGATATTTGATTACTGGTGTGCGGTTGTATGCGCCGTAGAAGAGGTCTTTGTTTAGCTTGAACGACGACCCGTTAACCCATTGGCTTGCATCCACGTTAGGTGCAGAAATATCAACATCCCAGGATCCGAGGAGGCGGTCTGTGATGTTGGTGAGGGAGCCGCCCTGGTATGTGTACCAGTGCATCCCCGTGATGTTCTCCGACTGCAGCTGACCGGGCCAGAGTTCCGTGGAGAACGGGTTGCCAGTATAGCGGCGCTGTCCCCCGTCGCCGGTCTTAGCCGCTTGAATGAGGAGGGAGGTGTAGTTCTCCGCTAGCTGGTCGAGTGCGGAATAACGGGATTCGAGGGCGTGGTAACTCTGGTAGAGTTGAGCCGTGTAAGCCGCGTTGGCACATAAGCCGACGACCAGTATGGTTAACAGCAGGGAAGTAGCCGGAATGGAGCCTAAGGATGAGCGAAACCTACGCAGTAACATACATCCTCACACCGCCGTGCATAGGAACATTATCATCATAAAATTTATCGTGTTGATATTTAAATCCTCTTGATGTGACGAAACACAGATTCAACACCGTCAGGGTCGTCATAACTTTGGTGAGCGTGTTCAGGGCGTGAACCATGTCGTTCTGGACCCAGAAGGGCTCGCCTATCGCTACCCCATCGCCGGGGGACACGTCGACGGCGTAGTAGGTCTGTGGGAATAGTCGGGATGAGGTCCAGACGCCGGCGGCGGTCTGAACTGTCAGCTGTTTTACAGGAAGTGGGTAGAGGATCCAGATGATCCAGCACAGAGCGGTGAGCGCCAAAAACAATAAAGATCGCCGTCCTGTGTTCGGTCGGTACCCGCCCGCGTAGAGGTAGAGGAGTGAGAGGAGGCCGAGTATGATAAAAGCCGTGAAGGAGAAGAGGTTCGTGCTCTGCTTCCAGCGCCAGGTGATCGTCCACGGCTGGCGTTGGAAGACGGCGTAGCAGGTGTTCCACAGCCACTCGAAGACGCCGATGTTCATCAGGGAGAGGCTGGTGGTAAGGCAGAAGTTCTCACTACGCTTGATGCCGATCCGCTCAAAGTACTGGGAGAGGGCTATGAATGCTGAGCCGTAGATGACCGGCGCGGACCAGTGGTTGCCGACGCCGTAATATTTACGGGATTCTGCAATGAGAGTGGAGAAGGAGACCTCACCACGGAGGAGGGGGATGAAATTATCAACAAATGGGAGGATCTGCGACCAAGTGCTGTCGAAACCGAAGAACGCCCAGGCACAGAGGGAGGCGAGGACACAGAAGCCGAAGAACTTGCGCCACATGGACACGTTCCAGATGATTGCAAAGGGGTTAAACCCGAGGAGGGTCGAGCGCTGTTCGTCTATCCACTCAAACGCGGACCTCAATCAGCGCCTCCTCCCGCGGAACGCGCGTTCGAGTTTGCCGCCGATCGGCATCGCTTTGATCTGACGCAGGGCGTCAGCTGATTGCATCGCACCGACATAGTCGTCGGCATAGACGATGAACTCCTCGTCGCGGCCGTCATAGTTGAAGGTTACACGGAATAGGTTGGGGCTGGGCGGGAGGCGTCGGGCGATCCGTCGCGCCCGACGCGGCGAGAGGCTATTGAGTATTGTGGTTGTCAGTTCTGGTGTGGTTTCCACGATCTCAGTGATCGTGACATCCGTTAACTTCGGCGCCAACGCGGTTAGAGTGGCCTCATCGAGCAGTGGGAGCACGGCCACCGCGGTCTCGGCGCTGAGTTTTGGCACGACCTCGACCACTGCTTTCGGCTCGAGTTTCGGTATGATCTCGACCGCCATCTCCGGGGTGAGTTTCCTTGCGACAGCTTCCAATGACTCGGGGCTGAGTTTCGGGATGATCTTCCTGATGTCGTCTGCATTGAGCCTTAGGAGGATCTCCGCCGCCCGTGTTGGTCCCAGCTTCGGTACCAGATCGATGACAGCACCGCGATCCACCCTAGCGAGCGCCTCGTTTAGTAGGGTGGGATCAATAAACTCCAGTACTAAACTCTCGGTCTCTCTGTCCAAGTGTGGTAGGACTGATTTTAGCGTGTCCCTCTTTATCTTCGGTAAGATGCGCTTCAGGCTCTTTCGATCTAGTCGGGAGAGGAGTTTTGAGAGGAGTCTTGGATCCACGTCCACGCCTAGTTTGGTTATAGTCTCGGCGAGTGCCTCATTACTGAGTTTAGATACGATCCGGTGTACGTCCCTCTTATCGATCTTCGAGATGATTGCGTTTCTAGTATCGACATCGAGCTTTGCCATAACCTCAGCAAGGGTGGCGTCGTTGATCTTGGAGATCACGGTTTCTGCGGTCTCCCCCCTCAATTTGTCGAGTAAATCCTTCAACAGCTTTTGAGAGTCCTTATCTATGGCCTTTGCTACGGTCTTCGCGCCGTATGCGGTCACGAACTTCTCGAGTGTATTTCGATCAAGCTCCTCCATAATCTCGCGCAGGGTCGCCTTATCAAAGTCGGATACGAGGTCCTTGTTGAGTTTCAACACGAGCTTCCGTATCGCCGCTCGGTCGAGTTTGACGAGGGTATCTTCTATATTCTTCTTGGTTCGGGCATCGGCCCTGGCGAGGAGGTCCCTGATCTCCTTCTTGTCGAGGTCGAGCTTTGGGAATATCTTGCTGAAGGCGTTGAAGTCGAGCTTGGGGAGGGTCTCCTCGAGGGATTTGATATCGAGTTTCTTTGCGATCAGCTCCAGCGTCTTATCGTCGAACTTCTGGAGTGATTTCGCGTCGAGCTTCTTGACCACGTCCCTGAGTGCTTTTTCATCGAGCTTGCGGGCGAGAAGGTTGAGGCGCGGGGCAGTGAGCTTTGGAGCGATCTCGGTGATGGTCTTAGTGTCAAGTGCCTTGATAACCCGCTCCATCTGCTCCATATCGAGTTTTGGGAGTACCGAGACCAAGGTATCGCGGTCGATCTCTGTGACGACTCGTTCCAGCGTGGGGACATCGAGTTTCGGGATTGCCCGCTCGAGTATGGTCTTATCCACGTTCTCGATGTATGGTTTTAGTGATTTGTCGTTGAGTTTCTTTAGCGTCGAGGCAATGTCCTTTGGGGTCGTGGACTTGATGAGACTGCCCTGTAGCATCAGTGCCTCCTCATCGGACAGTCCAAGTTTCTTTAGGGTGACGAGCTGGGATCCAGCCCCGGCCGTGGCGAGGATCTTGGCCGAGTCCGCTATGGACTTGAGCATCTGCGAGCTGAGCTTCCCAGTCGACTGGGCGAACACCAGCATATTGACTGGGCCTTGTTCCATCCCTATCTGGGTCAGTTGGAGGGCGAGCTGTCTGTCGACCCCCCGTTTCACCAAGTCGTTGAAGAATGCCCGGCCCTCATCAATGAGTGCGCGCGATGCTTTCTCTGAGAGGGGGCGAACCACACCGATGACCTTCATCCTGCCTCGAGCAACGCGGAGCGCTCCCTCGGGGATGTGCTGCCACGGACTGTTGACACCGAGCTCCTTCCACAGGAGATTGGCGGCTTCCTGCGCGGTCAGCTTTGAGAGTACGGGCTTGGTGTAGCCCTTAGCCGCCAAGTACCCGAGTTGCTCCGGCGTCAGTTGCTTCATAATGGTCTCTTCAACGAGGTGGGAACCGAGTTCCTCGCCGGACATGAGCTTTGCGAAGAGTTCGCCGCCGTAGCGTCGGGCGGCGGGGACGTTGATTACCTTCCCGGGCTCGGTGAGCCTGCCGACGACGATCTCCTCACCGGTTATTGGATCTGTCTCCGTCTTAAGGATGTCTGCGACCTCTGTGGGAATTTTCTTTGTCTTGAATATTGGTTTGCCTTCCTCGATCTCCATGAGGGTTTTTATCTGCTCGTACTGCTTCTTCTGCGTCTTCGTCCACTTGGATGGATGTGTCTTCATCAACTTGGAAACGGCTGCGGAGCCGAGGATGCCGCCAACGGTCTCGGAGATGAAGGCATGTGGGTTGTAGCGGACGTAGTCTACCAGTTGTCTTCTGCCCTTCTCGGTGGATATGGCCGCCAACGATGGGAGGAGCATAGCAGCGGCGACGGGAATTCCGATCTGTGGGGCCGCGGTTGTCAGAGCGGTGAGAGCCGCTCCGATGGCTGCCCCCTCGAGGCCGTAAGCCCCGGTATACGTAACCCGGGCCGCGAGGGTCTCTGGGTCGATGTCTTTCATAGCCAACGTGGAACGGGCGGCGAAGGAGAACATCCTCTTCCGTTCCTCGTCGGTCATCTCTTCGGGAGGCTTGAACTCTCTGAACTTGGCTTTCTCCCTTATCTCCTTCAGAATCGGGAATAGCTTCTCGAGCCAAGGCTCGGGGGGCTTGATCTCGAAGCCGGCTTGTTTAGCGAGGTTCTTCTGCTCCGACGTAAGGTTGGAGAGGGCTTTGACGATCTCGTACCCGCTGGCGGTCTCCCTGATGACGCCCTGGTCCTTGAGCTTGTTGATGGCCTCCGCCCTCGCGCGTTGCTCCGCTTGGAACTGCGCCCACGTCTGCCCGGGCTTGCCGTACTTGGCGATCATATCGTTCTGCCACTTCTTGATGAAGGCGTCAGCCTCTGCCTTAGTGTTGAAGGTATGGGTCGTCGTCTTGTCGCCCTCGGTGACGGTGACCTCGTACCTCCCCCTATTCGTCAGCAATTGGGATACGAGTCCCTGCATATGTGTCTGGGCGGCGATGCGCGCCGCCTCCTTCTGTTCTAATAGGCTGATGAACGCCCGGGCCTCGTCCTCGGAGGAGAAGGTCTTCTTCTTTTCTACCCCATTCTCCGTGTAGGTGACGACATACTGCTTTGGGGGCTCAACGAATGTATAACCGGCGACGAGCTCCAGGCCCTCCGGGACCGGCGGTTCTCCCTTCTCGGCCTTCTTCGCCCACTCCAGGTGCTCTTTCTCGATGTTCTCGATAGCCGCGACGCCTTGGTCGTGGGTGATCTCGCCGCGGGCCATCATATCGAGTATCTGTTTGATCTGCTCCTTGGTCTGTTGGATCTTGACCTCACGGACGATGCTCTTCGCTTCCTCCCGCTCCTCCTCGGTCGCCTTCCAGCCGCGTTCCTCCGCCCCCTTGGCCCACTCTAGGTGGGCGTCCTCCAAGGCCTTCTTCCGGCGGAGGAACTCCTCCTCCGTGATCTCGCCCGCGGCCCAGAGGCGCATCTGCTCCTCTATGGACGCTTTGAGGCCCTTGACCCGGGACTCGCGCACCAAGTCGTCGATAGTCTTAGTTGGTGGGGGCGGGCCCTCTTGTTTCGCTAAGTAATACTCCGCCTCAGCCTTGGTAGCGAATACCTTATCATCGACCACATACACTGTGCCCCTCGCCGGGGATTTGATCGTATTCACGATCCTTCCGCCCGCCGCCAGCAACTTGTCCTTTTCAGCCTCCGTGACATTATAATGCATCTTCCCGGCAGCATCCCTGACATTGTATCTGATTATCTTGGCCGTTGTCGGCGTCGTCTTGGTGCTCTTCTTTTTCTTTGTCCTCTCCGCCCTCCTCGCGGACGCTATCTGCTCTTGGTACTCCCGTGCCTTCCGGGTCCACTTCCTGGCGGTCTTCCTGTCACCCCGCGCCCGGGCCTCGGCGGCCTTCCGGAGTGCCTCTGCGTGTTTACGCTGGAGTTCAGTCAAGTTGATTTCACGACCCTCCACACAATCTTCACGGCGGACCCGGGAGGCCTAGCCCTGCGGAGCGCGCTAACGTGGTCGGGGGAGTCAACCGGAACTTCTTCAACGCCGTCGGGGAGATATATCTCGACTTCATATCCGCGGCGGCGTTTGACTATGGTACTGCGACGCGCTGGTCGAAGAGCGGAGGCCCGGCGCCGCGAGCGGGTCTTGTCCCTCGGCTTTGGCCCCTTCCCCCTCTCGTAGGACCTGACGGGGCGCCCCTTGCGCTTGTGGGCGCGGACTTTGTGACGATAGGGGGACTTGCGCTTTTTAGGATACGGACTCATAGTCTCCTCCTGGATCCGTCGTGGTCGGTCTTACCTGCGCTTCCTCCCGGGCATACGTCTAGCGCGCTCCGCGGGCGACATCCTCCGCCACGCCCGGATGGCAGCGGAGGGGGTTGGGCCACCGTACTTCTTCGCGACCCAGTCACGGTCGGCCTCGAACCTGGCGCGGGCCCGGGCCTGGGCGCTGCCCCTACGGGCGTTCTTACGGAGGATGACTTGGGCGTGCAGTCGGCGCCAGACGGTGGCCGCACCATCTTCGCGGATGGCCTTGCCGAGAGCTAACCGTCTGGCGCGGGCGCTCTTGTTGATGGCGTAGCCGTGCTTCCGGAGCTCGCCGGGCTCCATACGCCCGATGACCCGCCTGCCGCGGCCGGGCTTGCCCCGGTCCCTGATGAGGAAGGTCGCCGGCGGGACGTAACACCGCTTGACGCGGACCCCGTCCTTGCGGACGTAGCCCCTGCGCCAGTAGCCCTTACGTCGAACCCTGATCTTACCCATTACGCGATCTCACCTCCCCTTGGTTTTTCTCCTACGTTTGAGGATCTCCTCACGGTGTCTGTAGTAGTATCGGCGCTGGGCCTCGCGCCAGAGTTTGCGCAGGCGGCGCTGGGCCTTGGACCCGCCCTTCTTGCGGGGGCGGCCCCGCTTACGCGTCCGGGCTGGCATGACAACTCAGTGCCTCCTCATAGTGATTTCAACCTCACGCGCTCGACGTCGTCGATCGTCATACCCTCACGCCAGACGTACTTCGTCACGGACAGCACCTTACCTCCCCAACCACCGGCTTTGAGTTCGCGGCGGATGTAGTTCTTGGCCTGTTTGGACGTCCTGAACCAGGGGGAGAAGATCGCCCTTCCGCCACTGAGGGTGACAGCGATGGAGACGTTCGTGATCTTGCCGAATTTTCGATTGCGTTTGGGCAATTCAGGCCCTCCTTTTCTCTCGCCTGTTCTGGCTCTGCCATGCTTCGTAGCGGCGGGCAGCGGTGCGGAGCTCGGCAGTGGTAAAGATCAGGTGGTAGCGGGGGAAGGCGTGGTAGTTAGTGGTGGAGAAAGACCGTTTGGTGCCACGCCGCGTGGCTGAAGTGTACTTGGCCCAGCGCCTCGCCGCTCGGCGCATCTCAGTGGGTGTGAACATACAGCCGATGCGGGGGATAATAGTGCACGATTTGCCGCGGAACATCCTCCTAGGCATACTTTTTTACCTCTGATTTATCATAACCGATTTATCATATTTAAAATTTATGATAAATCGTTAAAGGCCAAAAACGTGGGAACGGCGTCCTTGCCGGGCTCACGAGGTCCCGGTCGTATATGGTGATAGTGTGTTGGGTAACCCGGTCCAGAGGCCTAGGCCTCCCTGGCCGCACGGCTGGCCGCGGCGATGCCGACGAGCAAGGCCACGATGATCAGGACGTCGGCCATAGTGGTGGCCGAGCTGGTCAAGGCCGCAGACGTGCTAGCCATGAAGCCCATGCTCGCGAGGATCAGGACCACCGCGATGGCGATCACGTAGCCGAGGATGGGTCGGGTCGTGTCCATCAAGCCCAAAGCTTGTTAGCAACCCTCCTAGATGACGTCCTTATGATTAAATAAAGTTTAAAGTTTTAAAAAGGTTATGATGAACTAGGGTTGTGAAGATGTTTATTGGTCGTCTTCGCCCTGTTCTTTCTGCTTGACGCGCTCCAGTATCTCCAGCCTATCCCTGACGGCTGTAGCCCTGCTCACGCTGACAGCGACGTCGAACTCTTCCTCAAGGATGTACTGGACGTGCGGCGCCGAGAACTTCCCCGAGCGTAGACGCTGGATCCTGTCGCGGATCGGGAATAGCTTCTCTGCCAACTCCCCCACGGTGTGTTTCTTTACTTTGGCCTCCTTTCCCATGGAGCGTTTCTCGGCCTCGTGACTCCGCTGGCCGATGAAGTGGCGTTTGCGGCGTTCGTAGCGGGCGCGGAGGGTCTTGCAGATTATGCCGTCTGGGTTCTTGCCCTTGAATCCGCGTCTGTTGGTGCCGTAGAGGAAGTTGCATCGGAGGCAGTCTGGGCTGGGGCAGTTCTCATAGGATGGCAGTTGCAGACGGAGGATGCCTAAACGGCGCTTGCGCATCTCCTTCTCGAAGCGGGGGGTGTAAAGGCGGTAGACGACAGCCTTACCGCGCTGTTCGACGTGGAACATGTAGGTGAGGACGTATTTTCGGATGATGCGGTCGAGTAGCTCAAGGTGAAGGGCAACGATGAGGATGATGTAGCCGCGGGACCGGACGGACTCGATGGCTTCCATGAGGTCCTTCTGGAGTTGCTCGTACCAGCGGCGGGAGCCCATTGCGTACTGGGCCTCGTCGGCTAGGATGCATTGGCCGTACTCGAGGGGGGAGTCGTTACCTAGGAGGAAAAGGAAGTGGGGGCGGTCGAAGACGACCTGTGAGGGGTCGCCGGGGCGGCCGATCTTCTTTCTGAAGTACTCCTCGACCTCCTCGATCTCGTCGACGTCGATGATCTCGAAGTTTTTGTCAAATATCTCACAGAAGCGCTGGGCGAGGTAGGATTTTCCCTCTCCGGCGGGTCCTGTCACGACGATGATGACGGCGCGGTTTTGTTTCCTCCGGGCCGCGATTCTGTCGAAGAATTCGGTGGTGAGCCGGGATGCGCCGTGGACGGCGATCTTGTAGCCGCCCCAGTTGACGTACTCTATGGGTCCCTCGTACTCTTCGGGGGTTGGTTCGTAGTCCGGCCCGGGGGTGAACCCACCGGTCGCGGTCACTTGCCGCTCTTCACTATTGTCATCCATCTCGATGCACTCTCAATTACGGGTGTTGGCGGGGTTTCGCGGCGGAGCGCCTCGACGATGTCGATGTAGCTGAGCTGGTTTGCGCGGTTCACTGCTTCGAGTAGATCGGCGCCGGTGAGTTTGTTTTTCGCGTCTTCGATGAGGCGTTTGCGGGCGTCGAGCACGACGTTTACAACGGCTTCGGCCGCTGTTTTGATTATGTGTTTAGGTATCTTCTCCTTCTTGGCCTTGCCATGTTCGACGGTTTTCTGGTCGATGGCCCAAGATAAGCCGAGGCCTTCAAGTGTCTCCATGATGATGGAGAATAGTTTCTCGTAGTCGACGACTTCCTCGCGGACGAGTGTGGGGGAGACCACGTTGGACCAGTCTGGCTTCGGGGGTTCGCCGTCGCTGGTGATGGGGTTTTCGGGTGTTCCGAGCGGGATGCCGCACCAGTAGCGGTACTGCCACCGCTCGGTCTCGTAGATGTACTCTGATTCGCGTTTCTGGATCTCGTCCCTCTTGTACTGCGGGAGCATGTCGAGGAGAGCGCGGACGTGGGCTTCGAAGACGGCTGGGTCCTCGCCCCCGCGTGCCCGGTTACAGAGGATGATCTGGTAGCGGACGATCTCGGGCATGCCGATCGTGCCGCGTATGGTAGGGGATTCTAGCTCCTTCAGCTCCTCGACGATGTCGGGTATCGTGCTCACGACCAGTACCTCCTACGGCCCTCGATTATCGCGCTGAGTATGAGGTAGTAGTTGGTCAACTCCTCGTTGACGATCTTTGATAATTTGTGGTAGTCAACCTCGGCGTCAATTGTTGGGAAGCCAGACACCACACGTCGGCGAAATTGAGTGAAGTCGTATACACGGTGGCGGATCCGTTGTCTGACAACATCTGGGAGAACCGAGAGGATTACTGACATATCAACGTCGGCTGTGGTCATAGTCCTAACTTTTCACGCTCCTTCTTCTCCCAGTCGCGGTCGAGGACGTTGCGGACGAACCAGTTGGGTTTCTGGATCTCTGATTCGACGTTCACCACCCCGCCCTTGGAGACGCCCTCCATACGGATGATGTCTCGCCGACCGCGGCCGCCGACGGAGACGCGAAGGTTGAGGAATTCGTCATAGATGGTGCGCCAGACCCGGGATTTGCGGCCGCGTATCTTGGCGTACAGGAGGAGTGGGATGTCGGCCTCGGTGATGACGGAGAGCCGTCGCATGTCGGTCTGCCCGCGGCCGAGATAGTCAGCGTCGGAGCCGAGCTGTGGGGCGAGGGGGGAGGTTGGCGCCATGCCCTCCGGTGGTGTCGCCGAGAGGCCTGGAGGCGGCGGCTGGTCTTCTCGTCCGGAAGCCATGTTAGATGATCCCCCTTGTTACGAGGAAGTACATGATGAGGGCGCCGAGGCTGAGCCAGATTATGTTGTTGGTGAATGTTTTCTTGGCGTCGACCTTGGTGGCCGCCTGCGCCAGTTTCCCTAGTACAACTGAGTCGCCCTCGTCGTTGATGTCGTCGGCCGTGAGGGTGGGGAGGCCCTCGCGTTCCTCATCGACCTTGTCGATGCTGACGGTGATGCCGATGATGTCCTGCTCTACGGCTTGGCGCTGTTTTTCGGGTATGGATTCGTAGAATTTGTCGCCCCAGAGGAACTTGAGGTACTGGGGTACTGAGACGTTGACGATCTCGTCACCCCGGGCGATGCCGGTGTAGGCGGTGCCCTCGATGCCGAAGAACTTGGTGAGCATGCGGCCGCCCTCGTTGAAGGTCCAGCCGCGGCCGCGTTTGATGAAGCGGT
Organism: Deltaproteobacteria bacterium; assembly: GCA_019314085.1. Next base: position 38,643 of record JAFCZZ010000003.1, read on the forward strand.
GGACGACGCCGCCTCGCTTCTTGCAGATGAGGCCGAGGTCTGTTTCTTGGGCGACGCGGAGGCGGACGCCGCGGGAGTCGCGGGGGCGGAGCAGTTCGACGACCTTACGGGGGCGGAAGTGGTTGATGAAGTAGACGACTGTTAGGAGGATGCCGAGGAGTACCAGGAGGGGGGTTTGTAGTGGTCCTAGCACGCGGGGATGCCTCCACAACGCATTGTATCCACGTCCACGATCGGTGTGGATGGGCTGGTAGATAAAGGTGAGGGCGGAGCTAAAGTTTATGCCGTGATAAGAATTTTCACGTTCGTTGAAATTCGGGAGTGAGACATCTGAGTTTGTTGTAATGGTGTGGCCCCTAGGCGCGGGGAGGTGGAGAGAGACGGAGCAAGAGGGTTATCATAAAAACCACAAAACGGGTAGGTACAAACAGAAATCCCCCGAAGCGCCGTTTTTTGGTGGGAGCACGACGGTATCCTTATTGATTATTCTAATGTTGGCTCGGTGAGCGAGCTAAAAAAACGATACTTATAAATATAAAGGATAGATAGATATCCTTTAAAGAATATATCGGTTTGAAAGGGGAGGAAGTGCATAAAATGGGTGGATACTGGGCGATGCATAAGTATAAGCGCGGCTCCGTGCTACGGGACTCCAGCCTGTTCGTCGGGTATGATTACTTGCGGGAGAACGTATTCTGGCCCTTGGAGTACACGAATCAGTGGCGGCAGAAGCAGGCGGTTATTGCCGCCCTGTTTCAGACGGGGGGGCGGATCAGCGAGGTTTTATCGCTCACGAAGAGCAACTTCTACGAGGACCCTGGTGCGCCTGATATGGTTGTGATATTGGATATGCCGATTCTGAAACTGTATACGAAGGAGGAGGAGTACTATGAGGTCGTCGATAGGCGTCCGGTCAGCAAGGCCACGGGGGAGCCATTAGCCATAACCAGGCTGTACAAAAAGGATCCGAAGACTGGGAAATGGCGTAGAAAACGGTGGAAGACAAAACGAAAAATAGAGTACAGGGATATAAGGTATCCTAGGGATGAGCCCCTTCATGAGGAATACCTACAGCCTTGGATCGATCAAGTAGAAGGGGAAAAACTATTCTCGCTAAACTATCAAGCGGTGTACCACGCTCTGTATAGGTTGAAGGTTAAGAAAACTCCGTTGACGAGGAACTTGAGGAACTTCTACCCGCACTGGTTCAGGGCGCAGAGGGCCGCCCACCTGAGGCAGGCGTATGGGTTTGACCAGCTGGATTTGATGGAGTTCTTCGGGTGGAGGACGCACCAGATGGCGGCACGTTACGCGAGGATTGGCGGAATAGGGCTGGGGGAGAAGATGAGGATGGCAAGACAGCGTCTAGAGGAGGGAGCACATTAAGTAGTAGCAGCTGCACGTATTCGTTTGATTATCTCTCTGCCTTCGTTGACAAAGAACCACGATTAAGCTCATCTATCGCCATCTGTTCCATAGCCTTCGCAAGAAGGACGATGTTGTATAGCTGATCTTTGTACTCTCCTGGCGGCTCCTCGTTGTATCGTTTTATGAAGTACTCTTTTTCCTTGCGGATTGCTTCCAAGTCCTCCTTTGTTACCATTTCAATCACCATTAGGGGGAACGACGATCAAGGTACTTTGCACGCCTGCCCCACCTAATGAAAGTATAATTACGCCCTTTTCCTTCTCCTCCGTAGTCCATTCTCTTGGCTATTTTTCCTTCTTTGTGCAGATTGTTTAATTGCCTCAGAACTTTATCATGAATCCACCATCCATCCACAACCGAACGAGCATGCCAATATGACTCTTGGGGGGACAAGAGACCCATCTCGATTAATTCTCTTCGGTATTTCCGTGCTACCTCTTGGGCTATTATCGTGGTATCTGAATAATAGGGGCTTGGATAGAGTGAGAGGTTTTGAACTACATCCAATATCATTTCCTGAAACCGTTTTTTAACTTCCTTTTTCATACCAATCACCGTTTAGAGCGGGGTATGTCTCCCTTTCTCCACTTCTCCTCAAACTCTTCGTAATAGTCCTTTAAAACGAGGTACGAATGCCTGTCGTCGTTTTCGAGACATTGCTTAAGAAGCCACTTCCAGAAGGCTTCCCACCATTCGTATCCATGCCTCATTTTTCTCTCTTTCTATCGCGATTCTTAGGGTTCCGCGGGCAATTCTTCTTATGTTTCGTGGGAGAGCCGCAATAGGGACACCCACTCCAATCTTTGCGTCTAAATGCCTTAATTCTCATTTTTCATCCGCCCTTGGTAATGAATAGTGATTTGGGACGGAGGGGGCGGGATTTGAACCCGCGACAAAGGAACCCATGCCCCCCAAGCCTCCCTTGGGCCTCATATTGATGTTTCTAGGCATGGTTCCTCCCCCGTCGTTGTTCACAAACACCGCTCTTCCTTATCCGCACTCCACCCCTTTAAAGCTCTCGCATTCACCTGAATGCGGCAGATGTGTTCCTCTAGCCTCTCGGCGGTCTTCTCCAGCCGGTGGGCGAGGTCGTCGAGCCGCCGCTCGTGCTCCTGCAGCGTCTGGATGATGAGGTCGAGGACATCAACCTTCGCCGTGAACCTGCTCATGTTGTTCACCCGCCTGACCTCCGCCTCGGGGCCTTTTTTGCTTTATGGATCCCGGGTCCATCATCGGCGCGCTTCCGCGCCTCCATCTCCGCCCTGTAGCACTCGCGCTTCGCCCGTAGGATCAAGATCGTGCCCTTCCGGTTCACGTCCCTCTCCAGCTGCTCCAAGAGCTCCCACGCCCGGCTCAACCTCCCCGGCCTCATTTTCCCCGCCTCCTCAGCAGACGGCCGCAGTACCAGCAGGCGACGATGCCCCGGGGCATCAGCTTCCCGCAGCCCGGGCAGCGGACGAGGCGGGGATCCCTGAAGCCCCCGATCCGAGCTTGATGCTTCACGACTTCGCCTCCCGACAGACGGCGTGAAGCTCTACGGCCATCGCCCGGCTCAGGAAGCGGAGCAGGGGCCGCTTCAGCACGGGGAGCCGGCGGCACAGGCGGAAGACCCTGCTGCGCCCCACATCCCTGCCACGGCTCCGGGGCCTGACCTCAACCTTCTCGTAGAATCTGGAGAGGAGGTTTCGAAGGCTTGTCGAGGTCCAGGTGTAGAGGTGCTCGGGGTGCTCCTCGAGGACGGGGTTGTTGGGCACGACTATGTAGGCCGTGCGGGCGACGCGGATGAACTCGCCGAGGGCCTCGTACGGTCTCTCTAGGTGCTCCAGCACGTTGTCCGCGACGACGGCGGTGAAAGCCCCGCCCTTGAATGGGAGGTGCTGGGCGTCGCCGAGGACGAAGTTCGGTATCTCCTTGGGGTGGATGGGGTTCCGGTGGTGGGGCGAGAGGCCGAAGAAAAGGTCGAGGTTAACGTCTCCCCTAGGCTGGCTACCGCAACCCACGTCGAGTCTTATGGTCTTCCTCGCCTCTCTCACGGCGGCCCTGTAGCCCGTCACGGCGACTCCTCCTCGGCGGCTCCCTCGACGTTAGAATATACTCTCCACCCATCTTCTCGTAGCTCAGCCCAAACGACATCGTGGTCTCTCGTGCTAAAAGAGAAATGAACAGCCTTGTCCGCAACTTGTTTAATTGCCATCTCTACGGCTTTTTCGAACGGCAATCCATATCCTATCCTCTTATCCATCGTTCTCTCCCTCAACGGTGGCGCGGAGTTTCTTGTAATCTTCATCTATCCTCTTGAGGAAATTTGGATCGTTCTCACAGTGCCAACAATGTGCCCAGAAAAGCCGTTTTTTATCAGGACACAAATGTTTTAAGGGTTCTGGTAACGGGCATCCTCTCGGCATAGTCAAGACTTACAGGCCTCCCTTATTTTCTCCGCCAAGTGTCGGTATGCCATTAGTTGATCCCATTGAGATTTTGCCTTGTTCAATTCATCTTCGAAGGCTTTGAGTGCTTTCTTGACGGCTTCGAGGCGAGACTGAAGTTCTTTAAAATGAATCTGGTGTTCTTGGAGTTTTCGAGCATAGATAATTGATGCCTCTAGCCACTCAGCCTCTACTTTCTCAAGTTTCTCCGCCTTCTCTACAAGGCTCTTGAACACATCATAGGAGACGATTATGTTTGAGTTATCGTAGCCTTGTATGCCATACTTCCGCTCTAGCTCAGCGAAGGGGTCTCGCTCAGCCACTTTCACCTACCTCCTCGGCAGCTCCCTCAACCGCGGCGCGGAGCTTCCTCAGCTGTCCTTCCGTGTATCTTAAAACGGCTAGCTGCCCCTCAGCGTGATTCTTTAGCCAAGCGGGTCCGATTTCCCCGTAGCGTTTCACCCGTTTTTCGGCGTCTCTTATCAGCCGTCTAACTTCCTCTTCAGCTTCCCCGAGAACCTTCTTGACGGCTTCGAGGCTTCGTTGCAATCGGTCTATCTCGATTAATAACTCTGTGATCCTAATTTGGGTGTCTAGCCCCATAAGAGGGTCTCGCTCAGTCATTTGGGCCCTCCACAGCGTGGGTAAAGGCTACATCTATGGCAGTTGGGTTTCTTCTCAACCCAGCCGAGAAGGGGACACCACTTAGCCACTTTCACCCACCTCTCCAGATGCGCCGTATCTCCCGCTCGGGGTAGCCCGCGCGCCTGAAGTCCTCCCGGGTCAGGCCCCCGGCCGGCCCGGGGCCGCGGCATGGCTCGCCTTCATATATGGTTCTCTTTCCCATTTGGCTCGCCAAACGATTTGGTTCCCTTTTTTCTATGGCTCGCCGGCGCGCCCGCGGGATCCTCGCCGGCCGGCCGGAGGTGGTGAGCAGCCTCACCTCGTCGGGGTCGACGCCGCGCTCCTCCAGTGCGGCGAGGGCCCTCTCGTAGGCGGCCAGCACGTGCCGCGCCATCACCGTGACGCCCGCCCGGGACCCGTCCATGAGGACGGCCCGGACCTGATAGCGGCGCCACGGCATCGCCTCCAGCAGGTCGCCGCGCACCCAGGCGTCGCCCCGCGGCTCCCTCCCCGTCAACCCCCGCCCTCCTCCAGGGTAATGATGACGTTGCACCGAACCGGGTTGAAGGGGCTGCCGAACACCTGCAGCCTCTCCTTGAACTCGACGGTCTTCTCCTCTCCCTGCTCCAGCCTGATGTAGTCGCCGGGCGCCGCACGGTCCACGGCGACGTAGGAGAGAGGGCCGACACCATACAGGTGGACCTTCACCATCAGCCCTCGGCCTCCTCTGCCAATAAGGCGAACCTCGGACGCCTCATTTTGACCTCGATGGTGTTGCCCCTGTCCTCGACGCTCTCCGCCTCGGCGTCGATGTGGACGGTCTTCCAGTTGCCCTTGAAGTCCTTGACGATGATCCAGGTCTGCCCGTCCTTGATGGTCACCTTGCCCAACTTCATCCGACGGCCACCTCCAGCGTGAAGAACCAGTGCCGGTTCGAAAGGTTCCGCCAGCCCCGCCCCCATGGCCTCACCAGGCTCACCCAGCCGCGCACGTCGTCCCGGATCACGAAGACCCTCAGCCACCGCTTCTCCTCCACCTTCATCCGGTAGCTCTCGGGGCACTCGGCCTCCCTCCACTTCTCGAATAGCCGGTGGATGTCCCAAGGATCGACCCCGAGATCCTCGGCCACCTCGGTGATCGGCACCGGGACGCGGCCGCTCCTATCGAACTCCCAGAACACCACGGACATCATCGGCCCTCGTCCTCCTTTTCGCCGCTGTCGTAGACGACCACCCCGTCCACCAGGATCCTGAACCGGGGGCCCACGACGAGTCGGTCGCCCGCGTGCACGATCCGGGTGAGGCGCACGCTCCTCCAGCCCCCGCAGCGCCCGTCCGGCTGCTGGATCTCGACGACGCTCATCCATCAGCCTCCAAAACGCCCTTAGACCTGCCGGCGCACCACGAGGCGTCCGGGCACCTGCCCGCCTCGCAGCAGTCCACGCAGACCTGCCGCGCCTCGCAGTGCATGCCGTCCATCTCCCTCCCGCAGACCATACACCTCATCAACCCTCAACCTCCTCCTTCGGCTCCCTGATGTAGAACAGCACCAGGCACCCCTCGACAAGCCAGTAGACGAAGCGGGGACCCTTCCGCTTCGGGTCGATGAAGGCGCCGCCGGACAGAAGCCTTAAATCCTTCAGCTCCTCCTCAGAGACCTGGAGGGTGAGGTCCGGGTCACGGTAGCCGATGACGTTCACGTCACGCCTCTCCCTTCTTCTCCCAGCCAGCCTCCTTCATGGCTTCGGCCGCCATGGCGGATGCGGCGACCTCGATCAGCCGGCTTATGATCTGGTCGTAGGTCTCGCCCTTCTTGCCCAGGAGGCGGAGCGCCTTCCTGGTCGAGGGGCTGATCCTTATGGTTGCGGTCAGCCTCATGTCCTTCACGCTTACCACCGCTTACTATGTGGGCGTATGTGATATATAAGCCTACCGATGAGGCCTGAGATAAAAAAAGGGGGGAGGGGGGAAGGTAAAGTCAAGTTCACTTTAGGTCTATGCCCAAGTTCGACGCCACGAGGTGGGCCGCCGCCTCGTCGGTGAGCAGACCAGCCGCCTTCTCCTTCTCCTTCCTGAGGAGCTCCCTGACGGCATCGAGGGTCAAGTCGGGTCGCGCCTGGAGTATCTTCTGGATGACTACATCCACGCCCGGGGAACTCCCCTGAACGACCCTCTCGCCCGTCCAGAGGATCCCTCGCTGTCCAAGGCCAGGATAGTCCTGGTAGCCGATGATCTTCAGCTTCTGGCCGGGCCACGTCGCCTCGTCGTCTCCGAGAACCTCGGCGATCCTCTTCAGGTTCTGGACGCCAAGGCGGACGTTGCACTCCTCGCCCGTCTCGTCGTACTCGCCGGTGACCACGATGTAGCTCTTATCGAAGGTCTCGTCGTCCAGCCGGACGCTCTGGATGGTCACCGTTGCGCCTACCCTCGTGTTCTTGGCCGTCAGGAAGTTCCCCGCTCCTTTCTCTAGGTAGTCCCGTATTATCGGCATTTCCCTTTTCTCCTTCTTCTTTGTTCGAGCATGCCCGATTGGACATGCCTGTGGATAGGGGGGCAAAAGTAATATATATATCTTATGATTGGTTCTTATTGGCTATGTTGAAGAAAAAGAAGGTTCTCGGAAAAGACGTCAGAACAATAATGAGAGTCGGGGGAAGCCTCGTCATATCAATACCGCAAGAGTACATTGAAGCCCACGGCTTGGAAAAAGGAGACAAAATGACCATCTTTTACGATGACATCCTTCACGTCGAGCCAGTCACAAAAGAGGAGATCCTTGAAAAAATAAGACGCATAGAGGAGGGTAAGGAGTCAGGAGGCTGAGGCCGTGTCCCCCCCATCACAGCCACCTCCCGCCCCCAAAACGAATGGGAACGACGTTCATTATAAGTTCAACGGTCTTAAACCGATACCGGAAACGTACAACGGAGTAAAGTTCAAGTCCAAACTCGAGGCGGCCTGGGCCAAGTGGCTCGACGAGCAGGGATTCATCTGGGCCTACGAGCCGTTCGGGTTCAACATCGACGGGACGTGGTACCTACCCGACTTCTGGCTCCCCGAGGTGAACACCATAATCGAGGTCAAGGGCGCCCTCCAGGGCCTCGACAAAACATTCAAACTCTACAAAAAGATAAAGGAATCAAACTCGGACTGCCTGCTCCTCCTCGGCGGAGCCCCGGTCCCGGCGCTGTACAACATAGAGGGCGAACTCGACCGCTACTACCTCGGCAGATGCAGCAAATGCGGAAAAACCTGGATCTGCACCAGCTACGGTTCTTACCACTGCCGCGCGTGCGGAAACCACGAGGGCGACCACGACCTAATAGGCATGTGGGAGGAGCCTGAGCTCTCCCCGCCGGGCAGCTTCGGCAGGCACGTTGTATATCCGCTACTCCGCGTCCCGTTCGGATGGAACATAATCTAATGGAGGAGCTGAACGTTTGAACCGCTTCAACGAGGAGGACGCCCGCCGCTTCTACCGGTGGCTCGGCCACCGGCCCGGCGAGTACACCGAGATAAGGATCATAGGCTGGCCCCCGCCCGCCCCCGTCATCCGGCGCTGGGTTCAAAACGAGGACGACTTCATCGCGATCTGCCGCGAGTGGAGCGGCAGACGACAGGTCTACGCCGGGGTAAACCCGCGGAAACGCGAGGGCGGAAGCGAGGAGGACGTCGCCCGCGTCGCCGCCATACCCTTCGACGTCGACAGCGACCACCCCAAAAACCAGCCGGCCACCGACGAAGAGCTCGCCACCGCCCGAACCCGCATGATAGAACTCGTCTCATGGATGCGTATGCAAGGCTACGCCGCGCCGTTCGTCGCCATGAGCGGCAACGGCTACCACGTCATCCAGAAGGTCGACATCCCCGTCACCGACGACCTCCCCGGCAAGCTGGAGGCCTACTTCCGCGAGGCGCCCACCGAGGGGATGGACTCCATCTTCGACCTCCCCCGCATCATCAAAGTCCCCGGAACCATGTCCGTCAAGGGCAAACCCTCCGAGGACAGGCCCCACCGCCTCAGCTACATAGTGTCCGAGGGCACCCCCCAGCCCGACGCCCGCCTGATGGAGCACATCAGAAACCTCAAACCCTACACCCCCACCCCCGAACCCCGCGGAGCACCCGCCACACCCAAAACGGACGGAAAGGTGAAAACGACCGGGCTCAGGCCGTGCTTCAAACAGTTCGCCGAGGAAGGCGGAAAGCTCAGCAACATCGGCAGCGAGGACAACCTCCTACGCCTAGCCCTCGTCACCGAGGCCCACGCCAAAGGCTACAGCCGAAACGAGATCATCGACCTCTTCAGAAAGGCGGAGGACTTCAACCTGAAGATCACCACGGACAGGGTGAACCGACAGCTCGCGGACATAGCCGAGAAAGGCATGAAGCCCTGGAGCTGCCTCGCCATCTACAAACACCACGGCTGCCTCGGCGAATCATGCCGGCGATACAAGAAGCACGTCGCACGATACCTCCCGAAAAAGGAGGGCGAACCACCCGACGCGGAGAACCCGCTACGGTTCTTCGAGACGGACGAGGCCGGCAACCCCACCCGGTTCGTCCCCAAACTCCTCGGCGACGCCATCATGGAAAAACACAGGTTCGCCGCCACCGACGAGAAAAGCGAGATATGGACCTACAACCCCGACAAGGGAATCTGGGAGAGAAACGGCACCGAGCTGATACAGGAAGTCGCCACCAAAATGCTCGGCCACCTCTTCAAAGCCATGCACGTCGCCGAGGTCGTCAAATACATCCGGTACAACAGCTACATAGACCACGACCTCCTAGGAAGCAACACATCCAAGATCGTGGTGAAGAACGGGGTGCTCAACCTCGACACGGGAGAGCTGGAACCCTTCGACCCCGAGCTGTACGAGATCAACCAGATACCCGTCGTCTACAACCCCGACGCCAAATGCCCCCGAATAACCAAATTCCTCAGCGAAGTCCTGAACCCCGAGGACCTCGACAAATTCATCGAGATGATCGGATACTGCCTCCTAAAAGACTACCCCATAGCCAGGATCTTCGTCCTCACCGGCACCGGCCGAAACGGCAAATCACAGGCCCTCACCCTCATCGGCAACTTCCTCGGAAGAGAGAACATCAGCAGCCTCACCCTGCAGGAGATAGCCGACGACCGCTTCGCCAAAGCACAGCTCTTCGGCAAACTCGCCAACCTCGCCGCCGACATCCCATCCAAACCCATCAAACAAACCGGGACGATCAAAACGCTGACCGGCGGCGACCGCCTCTCAGCCCAGCACAAGTTCAAATCCCGCTTCGAATTCGTCAACTACGCCAAACTGTTCTTCTCAGCCAACGAGGTCCCGACGACCTACGACAACACCGACGCCTTCTTCAGGCGCATGGTCATCCTCGAATTCCCCAACACCTTCCCGGCCGGAGACCCGAAAACCGTGGAAAACATAGCCCAGAAGATATCCACCCCCGAGGAGCTCTCCGGACTGCTCAACCTCGCCATCGAGGGACTCAGACGGCTCATGAAGCAGGGAAGGTTCACCGGCGAGAGAACCGTCGAGGAGAGGGCCGAGGAGTGGATCAGGGCCTCGAACCCGGTCCAGTACTTCGCCACCCAGTTCATCGAGATGTCACAGAACATGCTGAGCTACATAACGAAGAGCGACCTGTACAAGAGGTACGTGCAGCTGTGCCACGCCATGGGGAGACGGCCCATCGCCAGCAACAAGTTCAGCATGGAGATCAAGCGCTACCTCCCGTACATCGACGAGGGGATGAAAGAGGTTGAGGTCAAGGATAAGAAGGGGAAGAAGAAGACCACCAAGATCCGCGTCTGGTATGGAATTCAAGTGAAGCTAAAAGAATTGAGCGAGGCAATGGCGTCCCTTATGGACGGAACGGTTACTACGATCGATACGGTTTCCCATACTTTAATACCTACGTTCCTAAATCGCGCGCGCGAGGAAGAAAGCAGAAGAAAAGAAGAAGAAAATAAGGTGGTAAGAGAAAATGGTATAGGCGACCGTATCGACCGTAGCAACCGTTCTGAAGAAACCCCGCCCCCCAAACCTAAATTAACCGAAGAAGAAGAGACCATCCTGAAAATCCTGAAACGCGAGACACAGCGCGGGAATGACATCGGCTACTTCGTGTTGAAGGGCCCCGCCGAGTACCGCCTAGACAAGCGCTACCGCCCCGGTGAATTCGAGACCCTCCTGAGAAGGATGAAGACGCGCGGCTTGATTGACTTCGACGGCCGCACGGTGAAGCTCCGGCGTGGGCGGGAGGAGGCGGGGCCATGAACCTGAGTCTCGGCTTCGAGCACCTCCCCCGGCCGATCGTTGAGCATATGCGGAGCTGGGTTCAGCCTCGGCGCGACCCGCCGGGTGTCTATCATGTCACCGAGGTGATCTACTGTCTGAGGAAGGCGTGGTACCGGCGGGTGCATCCCGACCGGGTGAGGTGGGACGTGGCGTCGCTGTGGAATCTTTACCGCGGGACGGTGTTTGACCGTCTGTGGACGCCTTTGTTCGAGATTCATCAGAGGAGGTACAGGTTGACGCGGCGTGGCGTCACCCTCACGGGGACTCTTGACTTTGTTTACGACGACGGCGGCGGCGCGGTTTTGTTCGATTTGAAGATGCCGGCGAGCGTGGCGATGAAGAAGTTTACTGGTGCTGGGCGGGCGTATCGGCGTCAGGTTCAGATTTACCTTGCGATGGCGCATGCGAACGGCGAGCTTCTCGACGTGCGCCGGGCGTCGGTGTTGATGGTGGCGGCTGACGGGGTGGTGAGGGAGGATGTGGAGGAGTGTTCGGACATCTTGGAGTGGGTGTGGCCGCGGGTTTTCTTGTTGCATGACGCGGTGTCGCGGCGGGATCCCAGCCTGCTCATGGGGCCGGAGGAGCCGTGGGAGTGCGGGGGGAACAGTTGGCGCTGTCCGGTTGACTCTCATTTCAAAATTTTATGTGATTATAACCGTTTAAACCGTCGCAATTCTTAGTTTCCCGTCCTCCCGCAGCTCTCGAGAGTGGACTTGAAGAAGAAATCAAGCTTCATATCACTATTACCTTGTGTCTTTTGGCGAGAAGGTAGACGACGGATTGCATTTTTAGGCTGTCTATTTTTCCTGTGAGGGCTGAGGGTATGCCCATGTCGTGATGCCATTTGTTGCTGATTAGTTCTCTGTTTAGCTGTGCGGATAGGGGCGGGAACCTGTATTTTTTCTGTCCTTTTAGGTGGGCTATTGGCATTTTGAATAGTTCTTCCCAGCCCTTGCGTTTTTCGCCGTCTCCAGCCGTTATGCATTCGGTTCGTAGGAGGCTTCTTATCCGTTTTGAGTATCGGCGTCTCCAGATTCCTCGTTCTATTAGTTCGTTCTTTATCAGTCTTGTTGGGTTTGTTAGTTGCCATAGGCCGAATCGTTCTCTGAAGCTCTTTGTTCTGTTACCTCTGGATACCTGTAGCTGGTAGACATACTCGGCGTCTTGAAGTTCTGGGTATTCGTATAGGTTTTCTGGAACGTGGTTTCTGAGTCCTCTTACTCTTATAGCTAGCTCGGGGATGGTGTCGAAGCCCATTTCGTCTTGGATTATATTCCATAGCTCCTTCTGGGTGATTGTCGTGTCGTTGTTTGTTCCTCCGAATTTGATGGTGGTCTGGGTTCGGTTTATTGGGTTCTGCCGTATGGTGAGGTCATGCTCCTTGTTTCTTCTGAATATGCCTTCGCTTTGTGATATGGGTATGGAGACGTTCCCGACGTAGAAGTAAATTTCTTGTTCGGGGTCTACTTGGGATTGGAGGCTGTGTAGCGGGATGAAGTCTAGGGTTCTTGGGAAGGTGAGAGGGTAGGGCTGGGGGATGCGCTCCCCCAAGGCCTCAGCTATTGTTCTTCCGCTAATCATTTCAAGTCCTCCAGTTGCTTCTCTGCCATCTCTATGGCGTCGTCCACCGTGATCATGTCGCATAGGAATCCGAGTTCCTCGGCGGCTGGCTTACCGCATATCGGGCATTTGATTAGGTGTAGAACGGATTTTACTGAGTTGAGGGCCATAAGCATACGGTTTAGCTCGCCTCGCTTTAGTAGAACTGGGTCGTGCCTTCGTCGCTCCGCTTCTTCCTCGATGCGGGTTAGGGCCTCGGTTAGTTCCTCTCGCTGAATCTTAGTTACCGTCGGAATATGTCGTCCCTCAGAGTCGTATGGTTTTTCAGGTAGGGTCGGCAGCACTACGGCGGCCTTGGTGGCGGCCTCGATGATGAAGTCGGGGTCGCGCTTAAGCTCCTCCTTGGCCTCCTCCTTTAAGTCCGCCTTAAGGCGTTCAACGACCTCACGACCCAAAACTGCCTCAACTGTTGAAATGGAAGGAGATTTAGGGGGTTTAAAGCCCCCAGGAGGCGTAGTAGCTTTCGCGAGGTTTTTATATTTAGGTTCGAGTAGTTCCGTTACTCGATCCCTAGAGTATCCTGTTTCGTCTGCGATCCACCTGCTTATCTGTCCTGGCTTGATCCCCTTTTCCGTCAATGCAAGCTCCGCAAGCTCGTTGATCCAAGCCCTAATCTCCGACGCGGGGACAGTCCGCCTGTGGAGGTTCGCTATGATGCGGGCCTTCAGGAACTTCTCCCTCGTATCGATGTGTTCAAGAACCTCCGTTCTCCACTTCGAGTCTATGTTAAGCCTATGAAGGCCGTCGATGATCTTCCCATCCTTCGACAGCAGAACAGGGTATAGCTGTCCCACCTTCTCCTCAGACTTCCTCAAGTCATATTCTTCGCTCAACCTCTCACCTCCCTTTCGCCATTTCTTCAAGACGGGTAATTTTATAGTTCAACACCATTATGAGTTTCATCCTCATATTTTAACCCTCTACACTTTTCTTGAAGTGCGCTATAAGGCGGCTTATAACCTCGTCCATTGACTCCCCGAGAGCTTTCATCTTGTTGAGTTCCTTCCAAGTCTTCTCCGTTACCTGGATTGTTGTCTTCTTCATAACCCCATACCCACGGGGCTATAATATTATAGTTTTTTATTTAAGGTTTGTGTTTCCTAAATCCATAAAACCGCGACTAAAAGAAAAAGGAGGTTTGCATAAAAAAGGGGGTTAACTAGATCTAACTTTCATCATCCCCAAGATCGCCATGAAGGCAATCAGAACCAGCGCGCCACAGACAATGAGTAAGTTCTCGTACTGCGTTTTTAGCAGGCTGATCTCGTTCTGCTGCTGGTGAACGGTTTCTTGCAGCTCTTTTAATGAGGCGTCAACCATGGCGAAGTGCGTCGTCGTCTCGGCGTCGAGGGCGGCAAGCTCCGAGTGTAAGTGGTTCAACTGCTCGGCGGCGTCATCCAGTTTGAGGTTAACGTCTCCCTGGAGGCGTTCTAGCTCTCCGGCGAGGGTGTCGAGCTGTTTTTGCTGTTGATCGATGTACTCGGCGACCGTCATGTTGCCGTCTCGTAGCATCTGGACAACTGCCGTGGAGTTGTGGGTTACCCCCATCACGCCGTAAATGTAGCCGAGGTTTCCGTAGACGTCGGTGAAGATTTGATTAAGATCATCGATCAAACCATTGATCCGCTCTTGTAACTCCTCGATCCTGTCTAGGGCTTGCTGGCTCCACCAACCAGCTATCACGTAGGCGTTAAAGGCGGACTCGAGATCCCTTTTCTCCTCTAGCACGTCAACCCCGTTCAAGTTGATGCTCGCATTCAGGTATGGCGCGGTCATGTTCACGTCTATCGATGCGTCGTCCGTGGTGTAGATGTCTATATCCACGTCCGTGGCCCGTACCGTGAAGCTCGAAGCGGAGAAGGCCGCAACTAGGGACAGTAGGCAGAAAAAGAGAGGGATGGAGGCGTTCCGCTGCATTCAGCTTTAGCCTCCCACCCAGTAGTTGCTCGCAGAGAACCCGTCGCTATAGGTGACGACGAATATGTAGCTACTTGAACCGCTGGTGCTCCATCCGCTTCCGTAGAGTCCGCTGTCGCCGTGGGCCATTACCTGGAAGAGGCCGCCGCCAGTGCCCGTTGCGTCGCTGTTCGTGTAGCAGCCGCATCCGAAGCCGAACCTGAAGGTGCTCCCGAACGTGTCATCGCTCATATGGTCTATGGAGATCGAACCATCACCGACAGCGTACAAGTCGCCCCAGTTATTCCCGTTCCTGAGCGTGTGCTTTATTTTAAAGCTCCCAGTGGCCGTGAACTGCTGGTTTGCCTGGAAGCCGTAGTTGCTACTCCTGAGCTGGGCGAAGTTCGTCCACACCCTGAACTGGAGGTCGCCCGTGTCATCCGAGGATACGTAGCTATAACTACTCTCATCCGCTGGGCCGTACATCGGGGTCCAGCTGTCATCTCTAGCGACGCTGAGGACGGTTAAACCGCCATCCTCAAAATGGCTTCGGGTCTCCACCAGAAACGTGTCAACGCCGTAGCCATACGGGTTGTCATCGTAGTCCTTGGCCGTCAAGCTCCCGAATATGTGACCTCCCTGAGCCGTGAAGTTGAAATCCGCGTCCCCCGTATTCATAGAGTGGGAGATGGATCCGCTCCCATCCCAAGTGAAGGTCACCGTCGTGGCGGCGAAGGCAGCGGGAGTGAATGCGAAAAGTAGGCATAGCAACGCTGGTATCAGTAACATACGCTTGTTCATTCCATCACCTTTTCTTTGGCCCGTTGTTTACGGGACGGTTCCGCCCGCTTCCCTCCCCGACGGGGAGTGTCGACACTTCGCGCTCCCGCGTAGGAGCCGGGCAGTTCTCGCCCCCACGGCTGTCGGGCCGTGGCTTCGCGCCGAGGCGCTTCTCCTCCTCCCTGATCATCCTCAGGACGGCGTCCTGTACGAAGGCGCTGCGGTTGGGCCACAGGCCCGTCTGTTTGATGATCTCGTCGATTCGCTGGGCTACTTTCGTTGTGATGGATACCGTGGTCCATTTTCTGGGCAAGTCGGTCACTTAATTAAATGACATGGGAAGAACCTATTTAACTTTTATGATATCTAATTAAGTCCGGCGCCTGTTCCTGCCCTTCCCGGTTCGCCTGGGCCTCTTACAGCCGCCCCGCCCGCGGTTCAGCCGGCGGCCGCGCCCAGAGCCGTCGCGCTTCGGCACACCCCTCATCTCTCCACCTCCTCTCCCCAGATATCGCCAAGTGAGAGTCCCCGACGCTTGCCCCAGACATCCCCGACGGGAATTGGGTTCTTCTTGTCGTCTGTGCCCCAGAGAGGGTTCTTAGCACGGCTACGGTTTTTGCGGTGAATTGGCGATCCACTTTGGGTATAACGCATCCTAGCTACTTCTTCCGTTTCTTCCCGCCGATCCCCTTGAACAGGCTTAGCCCCCTGCCTAGGTCGGACCACGGATCCTTCATCCTCCTGAAGTCTCTCTGGAGGGTCTCGTCCCTCTTGCGGAGTTGCTCGCCGAACGAGGGGCCGATCTTGTCGAGGTCCTTCGGGGTGTACCGGGTTCTCTTCCTGCCCGTGTCAATCACCTCCCAGCGACTTGACGTAGGCTTTGGCCTGAGAGCGGCTGGGGAACGACGCGAGGATGCGCCATAGGCCCTTGGTCTTGGGCCGCGAGAAGACCACGTACTTCTTCGTCCTACTGTTGTACCTTATCTCGTACGGCATTCACGTCACCTCACGTACCGCTCCCTTGAGAAGTCGCACATAGCGTAAACCTCGGGGAATTCGCGCTTCAGAGCTATGCGAGCGGCCTTCCGCCGGATCGGGTCTTTCGAGTAGGCGTCGTGCAGCAGACCCATGATGGCGTGTTTCCTGACGGTGAACCTCGCCCGCTTCCCGGCGTACTTGGCGACGCGCCCCCCCGCCTTGAGCGCGCCCTTGATGGCGCCCCACAGACTCGGGTCGGTGATGGTGATGCCGACGGGCTTCTCGTGTTGACGCTTCCTCTCTTCGAACGCCTCGTCCATGGCCTTCTCGTAGGACGGCGCTATCACCGTTACGGCCTCTTTCTTGCCGTCCTTGTAGTTGAAGGTTATCGTCCACGCCTCCGGGCCGTCCTCGGTGGAGTCGTCGTACACCCTTCTGCGGACGAGCTTGGTGCGGGGGAGGGGGCGGCCGCGTCCGCTGCCGCGGACGTGGGGACGGACGTACGTGCCGTTCTTGCGCCGGTAGCCGGAGACGGTGTGGACGATGGGGGAGCGTCGTTTAGAAGGGTATTTTATTTTCTTAGCCATCTTTAGCTCGACCTCAACCAATTTATCATAACTCGCTATGATATATAAGATTTATCATTCAACCAGCCCCACGAGGTAGCCCAGCGCCCAGGAGAGCAAGAACACTATGAACACGACCGGGAATTTCGTCGAGGGGGAGACGATAGCGACGCCAGCGAGCCCGAGGGCCAATGTGAACAGGAACCACACAGGGTTAGCCGCGCAGAATAGTAGTGCCAAGATTAGCCCCAAGGTAGGGAGTGAGTGTTTTAGAGTGAATATCCCGGCTCGGGTTAGGAGGCGTGCACGGCTCCATCCGTAGCCGTACATTTGTTTAGCAAAAGCACGTAGAGTAGAACGCTCCTTATGGAGTGCGGGTGAGTGCGGGATGCCGAAGAGCGTCCACCCTGCCTTCCGGAGGCGGCGGTTCAGCTCCCAGTCCTCGGCACCGCCGAGCTGCTCGTTGAACCCGCCGACCTCGTCGAGCGCCTCCCGCAGGTAAACGGAGTTGTAACCCGGGACGCTCTCCACGAGA
>JAFCZZ010000459.1 GCA_019314085.1 Deltaproteobacteria bacterium
TGCTCAAGACGAAAAATTTTGGGAGGAAGTCACTGAATGAGATCAAGGAGATGCTTGCCGAGATGGGACTGAGCCTCGGCAGCAAGGTAGATTTTAATCCTCCCGGCAGAGATCATGATGATACGGCAGAATAATAGGTAAAGGGGTATTGCGCAATGCGTCACAGAAAAGCGGGAAGGAGACTTGGCAGGACGTCGAGCCACAGGAAGGCTATGATGAGGAACCTGGTCACGTCTCTTTTTGAACATGAAAAGATCACCACAACGGATGCAAAGGCCAAGGAGTTGAGAGGCGTTGCCGATAAGATGATAACCCTCGGTAAGAGAGGGACCCTTCATGCGAGGAGGCAGGCGCTCTCTTTTATACGTAGCAGCCAGATTACGAAGAAGGTATTTGAGGAGTTATCACCCCGATATAGTGAGCGGATGGGAGGATATACACGGGTAATCAAGGTGGGGACCAGGGAAGGTGACAACGCCCTCCTCTCCGTGATAGAACTAATGCCGGCGGAGGAAAAGAAGGGTTCAAAGAGGAAAAAGGTCGCCAAGTAGAGATACCACAAGATAGTTTCAAAGGGCAGGGGATTACCCTGCCCTTTTTTATTGCTTGATTTTTCAGCGGGAGAGGCTATAATCGTTCCAGTTATTTCCGACAGGAATATTTTTATACGGTTTTCCGAGCGGTTACAGGGAGGATAAGTTATGGGAGAAGAGAAGGTTGGCGAGGTGATGAAATTTTTTTCGAAACCCAGTGTTGCGGCAGTCAAGATCACGGCGGGAGAGTTGCGGACCGGGGATACGGTCAAGTTTACCGGACATACCACGGATTTCGAAGATACGATTGCTTCAATGGAGATCGATAATGCGCAGATAGAGAAGGCGACGGTGGGTGATTATATCGGTATCAAGGTTGCCGATCGTGTTCGTCCCGGAGATGAGATGTTCAAGGTTATTCCGGAATAATTCTGCCCGGAATGTTTCTGGTCGGACACGGACGTAACCCTTTATGATGATCTGTGTAATGGGAAGTTTTGAGGGTCAGGAGTTGTACTACAACCCCTGACCTTTTTGTTTGGAGTGCACAACATGCACAATTCTCTTGCGTACCTGGAAGGATTGAAACGAAGGGGGATCCAGTTCGGAGTAGGACCCATCTCCAAGCTTCTCGATCGTCTCGGTAATCCCCAGAATGACTATAAGACGGTCCTGATAGGGGGTACCAACGGCAAGGGATCAACGGCTGCGCTCCTCTCTTCCATATTGGCGAAGGAGGGGATACAGGTTGGGCTCTATACCTCTCCGCACCTGTGCGATTTCAGGGAACGGATACGGGTAAACGGGGAGATGATTGAAGAAGAGGTGCTCTACAGCCTCGTAGATACGGTGCGGGAGAAGACCATCGAAGATGTTACCTATTTTGAGTTTGCCACCGCCCTGGCGTTCCTGTATTTTTCGCGATGCACGGTGGATATCGCGGTTGTTGAGGTGGGTATGGGGGGGAGACTCGACGCCACCAATCTTGTTTCACCTGAAATTTCCATCATAACCAATATCTCTCTCGAGCATCAGGACTATCTGGGAAGCGAGCTGGAGTCCATCGCCCGTGAAAAGGGAGGGATTATACACAAGGAGGGTATCTGTATAACGGCTGCCACAGGGCGCAGGGTGATCGATACGCTGCAGGAGATATGTCATCAGAGGGGGGCGCTGCTCTATAGAATCGGGAGGGACATGGGGGTCCGAAGATCCGCACAGGGGGATTTTTCCTATTATGGAATAAATAAATGCTATCGAGGCCTTACCCTTTCTCTCACCGGTAGCCATCAGGTTACAAACGCCGCTCTGGCCCTTGCGGCCGTTGACCTTCTGGCGGGAAAGGGTATGGACATTGGCGATACATCCGTGGCAGAGGGATTAAGATGTGCCCGGTGGGAAGGGAGACTGGAGCTTATCTCCCGTGCTCCCCGGATTGTGCTGGATGGCGCGCATAATCCTGCGGGGATCTCAGCCCTGTGCAACGCCCTGGTGACAGACTTTTCTTACCGGAGGCTGATAGTCGTGTTCGCTGTCATGCGTGATAAAGACTATGCCGCGATGTTGAAGAGATTACTTCCCCTGGCGGACATACTCATACTGACTCGTCCGAAGGAGGAGAGGGCCGCGTTTGCCGAAGATCTTTCGTCGGTGGCCGCACCGTATCATGATCACGTCGAGGTTGTAGGAAATTCGAAGGATGCCCTTACCAGGGCCCGGTTTCTGGCGGGTGGAGACGATCTGATATGCGTTACCGGTTCGCTCTATCTTGTGGGGGAAATCAAAAGAAACAAAGGGGCAAGGGGCAAGGAGTAAGGAGTAAGGAGTAAGGAGTAAGGAGTAAGGAGTAAGGAGTAAGGAGTAAGGAGTAAGGAGTAAGGA
>JAFCZZ010000460.1 GCA_019314085.1 Deltaproteobacteria bacterium
CTCCATGACCTCGTGCTGCGCCCGGCCCCAGGCCAGGCTCCAGCTCTGCACGCTGGCCGCTCTGTCCATGTAGCGGCGCTTCCAGGCCAGCTTGCACTGCTCCCAGAGCTTCGCCCGGCTGTGAGACAGGTACTTGTTCCTGCGCTTCTTGTCGCTACTCATCGTCAGCCTCCTTGCCCCGATAGAAGCCGGCAACCTTCGAATCCGGGAAGGCCCGGCAGATCATCGCCAGCGCCACCGCATGCTCGATGGAGATCTCATCCCTGTCCCGGTCGGTGTAGTCCGGCACGATGAACAGCTCCTGGTCCTCACCCACCTGGAGCTTGACAGTGGCCCCCATCTCTCTCCAGGACGCGACCTCCTTCTTGGTGATCAGATGGTCCTGGAGCTCCCCGGGACGGCGACTCTCAAGGTCCGCCAGGACCTCGGCCCCCCGGGCCCGATTACGAACCCTGGCGGCCTTGGCCGCCACCTTGTCGTTGGCCTTCTCCCACTCCGTACACATCAGGTAGTCCGGCCTGGTGCAGGTGCCGTTGGAGCGAAAGCTCCGACACCGTTTCGAGTCCTCCTTGGCGAAGTAATGGGGGCAGGTAATGTCGCTCATCGGTGTCTCCTTCTTGAATCATTCCGTTCCAGTTTTTTCCATTCCCGAGCTTTAGAATGGAAAACAGCGGGGTCATCGCACCCCACTTGTCCGTTGCATTCTCGGAATGGAAAACATGACCGGAACCCGTTTTTTGGAACGGAAAACCGTTCCGTTCCGTTCTCTCCCTAGGGTGTTTGGATTGGAACCCTTGCAGCAAGCCATTATTCCATTCCGAGGTCTGGGAGCCCCGGGGAAGGGTCCCCTCCTTTGGACCCCTTCCCTTCACCCCGGGGGTCTCCCCTCGGACCTCGCCGGTGGGAATGGAAGACCCCAGGTCGGTGCTCCCCACCTTAGTCATGGCTAGCATCTTTTGCTTCCCATGAACTGCCGCTCGCGAGCCTGAAGGGTTGCTTCCGATTCTCTTGGATGATGGTCCCTTCTCTCATGAGGTGGGCGAGGCGCTCGCAGCACTTCTTGTGGTTGACCCCGCACATGGTTGAGATCTGTTTCTTGTCTGATATCTTGTGCTTGCCGACAATGTCGATAATCCGCGTATCCAACTCTGGATCGCTGAGCTTCCCGCGCTTCTCCGGCACCTTGTCGTCGGCCACGTACTTCCAGGTGCCGGCCTTCCCGTCAAAGGAGACGCCGACCTTGCCAACCCCACCTCCCAGGCGGTTTTTGGCAACGATTATCCAGCCCCGCTTGTCCCGGCTGTTCTCGGTGTCGGTGGGGTTGATGCCCACGACTATCGCTGCGTCCGACTCCCACCGGCCGCTTTCCTTGGCCGCGCCCAGCCATTCCATTTGGTCGTTGCCAGCCTGGTATTTGGCCCTGGAGACGCTCGAGAGGGCCACGATGGGGACGTACTCGTTCTTGGCCAGCGAAAGCAGGCTGGCGGCCACCAGGTCCGCGGCCTGCCGGGCTTCCCGGTCATCGCCATCGGCCAGGAGCTGGGCGTAGTCGATCACCAGCAGTGGCGGCTCGCCATACTGGTCTCTCATCGACCGGACAGCTCGTCCGAGCTTGTCCACCGGGAGCTGGTCTCTGTCCAGGAGGGCCATCGGAAGGCCGGCATGCTCGTTGGCCACCCGCTCCACGATGTCCAGGTTGTGTCCGGAGCGGATGTCGTTCCACGACACCTCGCCCTCCGTGTCGATGGTGACCAGCCGGCAGTGGGCATCCTCCGATGGCACCTCGAGCGACCAGAAGATGCTGGGGTGCCCGAGCTTGGACCACTGGAGGCACACGCTCAGGGCGAAGCTGGTCTTGCCGAACCCCGGCGGGGCCGCCATGACGGTGGTTTGGCCGCGGGGGAAACCACCGCCCAGGATGTTGTCCAGTTCGGGGATGCCGGAGGGCACCGGGTCAAATCCCTCCTTGTGGCGGCGGTGGAGCTCGTCCAGGACGGCCGTCCAGGTGTCTCCGAGCAGCAGGGGGGCCCAGGCCGTCTCGTCCCCCTCGTCGCTCTCAGGCTCCGAGACGGACACCTTCCCGCCGCCGAAGTCGGACCCGTGCTTCCCCACAATCTTGGCCCAGTCTCGCTGCAGATCCTTGGCGGTGTACTCGTCAGCTCCTGGAGGCTTCTCCCGGGGCAGGCGCATGCCGGCCGTGAAGGCCGAGTCGATGGTGCGCTGGGTGAACCTGGGCTCCTCGTCCAGGAGACCGTTGACCAGGCAACCCTGTTCGATGGTGGCCCTGGCGTCCCCCTCCGCAATCTCCCCGCCGGCCACGAGCTGGGCCAGGCAGAAGGCCACCCGGTTCAGCATGTTGTTCCGGCCGCCCGTGGTTGCTTCGGAGAGGTCCTTGTATTCGTACTCGAG
>JAFCZZ010000461.1 GCA_019314085.1 Deltaproteobacteria bacterium
AATGCCGCGTCTTCAGCGGGAATATCTACGACCCGACGCGCTCCCGGATTTTTACCGAGGACGGGAGAGGGTACCTGGAGCGGACGGAGAAACGCTTTGACCTGATACAGATGAGTCTCCTCGAGTCGATGGAGTCCGCCTCCGCTGGTGTCTACTCGCTGAACGAAAACTATCTTTTCACGACCGAGGCCCTCCGGACCGCCCTGGGCCGCCTCACGCCGGGGGGAATCCTCAGTATATCGCGGTGGATCAAGAACCCGCCCCGCGACTCGATCAAGATCCTGGCGACGGCGATCACCGCCCTCGGACCATGCAACGCGGCCGGTTCGATCGTCATGATACGGAGCTGGCAGACGGCGACGCTCCTGGTCAAGAAGGGTAACTTCACCCCGACGCAGATAGAGACCGTCAGGAAATTCTGCAGGGAGCGTCTCTTCGACTTGTGCTACTATCCCGGGATTAAAAGGGAGGAGACCAACCTCGTCAACCGGCTGGACGAGAGCTACTTCTTCACTGCCGCAACGCGGCTCCTGGCAGGAGAAGGGGAGCGCTTCTACGAGGAGTACCCCTTCTATATCCGGCCCGCCACCGACGACCGCCCCTTCTTCGCCCACACCTTCAAGGGGGCGATTATAACAAAATACCTCATCCCCCACGGGCGGGTCTCGATCCCCCTCATCGACTGGGGGTACATCCTCGTCTGGACGGCCCTCGGCATTCTCGTCATTTTGAGCTTGGTCCTGATCGTTCTCCCCATCAGGATAGCCGGCAGGAAGGCGCGCGGAAGGGTCCCCGTCTTCGTCTACTTCGGTTCCCTCGGCTTGGCCTATATGTTCCTGGAGATGTCCTTCCTTCAGCAGTTCATCCGGTATCTGTACGACCCCGTCTTCTCCGCGGCCGTTGTCATCGGTTCCTTTCTCGTCTACTCGGGGATCGGGAGTCTGATCGCGGGGGAAATCGGTACGGCGAGACACAAACAGGTCCTGATCGCCGTGGTCTGGATAGCGGCGGTCGCGACCCTTTACCTCATCGCCGATACACTGCTCCAGGGTGTCCTCTTCGCCCTTCCTCTGGGAATGCGGATGGTGATCTGCAGTCTGCTGATTGTGCCCCTCGCCCTCCCGATGGGGGTCCCCTTCCCCGCCGGCCTGAGCCGGCTGGAGGCAGAGGGTGCGGCCTTGATTCCGTGGGCATGGGGAATTAATGGTTTTCTCTCCGTCATCGGGGCCTCGGCTGCCGTTCTGGTCGCGATCGGGTGGGGGTTCAGGTCGGTGGTGCTTGCCGCCCTGGCGCTCTATCTCCTGGCGGCGGCGGTGTACCGGGGGTGGTTCAGGCGGGGGAATTGCTCCCATGCGGCGATAGCCTCGACGACGAGGGCGGTATCCGGAGAGAGCGCCACCGTGGTGGTCACTCCCCCCTGCGGAATACGCCCTGAACGACCCTGATCCGGTCCTCTTTCAGGTTGCGAATGATGTTCTTTGATTTATCGGCGGCAGTTTTCCCCATCAGGAGGTTGAGCCCCAGACGAGGGGCATCATCCTTCCGGGGCTTGATCGCCGCGACGACGCCGCGGAACCACTCCAGGGACCTCTCCGTAACGTCCCGCCAGAGAAGCTCTTCAAACCCCGCCTCGCGGAGCATCTCCCTCAGGGCATCCTGCCCGGCAAGGAAGCTGATGGACTGGTCGCTCGCCCACGGGAGGGGAAAGTGGGGGGGCGAGGCACTCCCCTCACAGATCTCGTACAGGGCGAAGGTGCCGTTCGGTCGGAGAATGCGCCGGATTTCGGCGAAGAGCTTCCCCTTGTCTTCAATGTTCATGATCGTGTGCTCGGTCCACGCCGCGTCAAAGTCCTGATCCTCGAAGGGCAGGTCCGGCATGTCTCCCTGACGGAAGGTTACCATTTCGGCAAGGCCCACGCGCTCTGTCAGCATCGCCGCGCACCGGCAGTACTCATCGAGAAGGTCGATTCCCCATACGCGGCACCCAAATTCGGCCGCCAGCGTCCGGGCGGGTCCTCCCACCCCGCAGCCAAGGTCAAGGACCGTCATTCCTTTATGCACCTCCGCGAGCTTTGCAAGCTCCCGCGTCGCTTCGCGGCCCCTGATGTGAAATTCGTCGAATGACGCGGTGTCCCCGTGGAGGGTGATCTGTTTTCCCGCGCGCTCACATGCCTCCAGAATATGGGCATCGATGTCTGCCCGCCCGTAATGATCGATAATCGACTGTTCGTATTCTTTCATTTCCTCTCCTTGTATCCGTGTGATCCCGCTATGGGGCGTCTTTCTTAAGCCGCACCTCGGAATAAGGCAAGGAAAATATTCCCCCGATACGGTTATTCCTTATCTTGTATTCAGTTTCTCCTGCGAGATACAGACAGACCGTGGAGTGTCCACCCGACAACGAT
>JAFCZZ010000462.1 GCA_019314085.1 Deltaproteobacteria bacterium
TACCGTTTTGTCCCGGCTCATGTGAAGCAGTGCTGCACCAATGCTCTGGAATTGGCAATTTGAATCCTGCAGTTCGCTTTCTCCGGCCATCAAGGCTCTCATTGCAAATATACCCAGCACTCCCATGGCACCGGTGATAAAAAAGAATGAGCGCCAACCGAGCGTGTCCATCAGAAGACCCACAATCGGAATGCCGATCAGGGTGCTGCCGGCCCATCCCAACTCCACCGCACCGATAATTCTCGCCCGCCGCGCAAACGGAACACGATGGGCAAAATACCCCTGAATCGCCGTATCAAAGGCATTTTTCCCCAGCCCGGCAAGAAACAGCGCCACCATGACGACCCAGTAATACGGAAACAGGCCGCCGGCCAGCATGCCGACTGCCAGCATACCCAAGCCAAGAAGCATAAACATCCGGTACCCGAACCGGTCTGCCAGAGGGCCGAAAAAAAGCCCCAGAATCCCCGTGGCCTGATTCACGGCAATCAGGGTCGTGATAGCTGTCAGTGGCACCCCTAATTCCCGACTTAATACGGCCGCAAATGTATAGGAAAACCGCCTGACCGTATTGAAAAGTATTCGGCATATCACCGCCACGCTAACTTTTAATATAAGCCCCTGCACAGGATTTGTATCTTTTTTATGAGATTCACGAACCATATCAAATACCAACCCGGAGTATTAAAATAGCGCACGGACTGAGGACCGCTATCGCTTGAGGACCACTTCGTTTGAAGACCACTTCGTTTGAGGACCGATATCGCTTGAGGGACACTTCGCTTGAGGCAAAAGATAAGAAGCAATAGACTTTTATCTTATCACATCCTCAAAGGCGCGAAGCTCTCGTCCGGGCAGGTGACAATAGACGGATTCAACTATCGCCCCGACGATGGCACACTCGATCCCAAACGGAAGGTAGCCGGCATATCCCAGAATCGGCATCTCAAAAATCGGGTATCTATGGACAAAAGGAATACTGTAGCCCCATTTTGCAAGACTCTTCCAGTTCCACATTTCCCAGAACCCACCACAGATCAAAGCGGCCAAGGCGCAGGATACAACTGGCCGCCAATCCCCGTCCACGATGCCGGAGAATATATGATCTTCCCCAGCAAGGGCCTGAAGCTAAACCAGGATGAACACCGGCGATACCCACAGCATCGCAAACAGGTAATCCGGCCATATACCGACTGTGGTCAACCCGGCCATACCGATTATGAGCACAACAGATGCCAAAACGGTCGCAAACCGACTAAAATCGATGCGGACCCAGCTACTGAATCCCCGGTCAACCCAGTGAAAACTTCTGATCCATTCCCGGGTTCCCAGAACAGCCGGCAGCACCATTGAAAATGCCACCGTGGCATAAACAACGTATTCCAGTGGACTGAGATCAATACCGGTATAGTACCAGTTTTGAACATACCGGTTCAAATATTCAAAAAACCACCAGAATGCCGCGCTGACCGGGAAAAGTATCAAAAAAAAGCCCGGTCCTGCCGTCAGCATACACCCTCCCTGTCGCCGATAGACCAGCGCATTGACTAACAGGATATAACACAACCACAGAGGAACAAATGTATAAAACTGGAATTGGCTGAACCAGGAAAATCGAGTCCACGCCAGAATCCAGAACACCACGCCTGCCGTCAGCCCCAGCCAGCCCCACCAGGGAAAAGGATACGCGTCTTCAGGCACTCTTCGGACTGTTAAGGCAGAAAGCACCATCCTATACAATACAGGCGCCATAACAGCAACTATAAAGCCCAGATAAGCCATAAAGGCCGGACGTGAATACGCAGCATGACGAACATATCGGGTGACAGGTGGAAATTCGAAATATTGCCCCACCGGAAGTTCCGCCAGCATGATGCCCAGCAGCGGAAGTACAATAAGCGCTACCGCTGTCAAAAGATATTTAGCCATGCGTTTCCCAAGTGAAAATGTCTGGCTGTGCATTTATGCCAAAACCCTTTATTCGATGTGGTATAACGCCGCCTGAATATGCCCCTCACGACAACGGGGACATCGACCGGGGCGGTCCAGCCGTTTTCGGTTACCGAATACATAACCGCATTTCAGACATTGATAAGGAATGACAATCAGTTTCTTTTTGTGTCTTTTCAATGACTGTTCGAGATGCGTCAGATGACCGTAAACCTCTTTTTCGGTAATGCTCAGTTCACGGGAAAGGTCCCTTGCATCCATCACCTCGTGTTCTAAAAGTTCTGCCATCTTCTGACGAAGTGTTCCCATATGCAGGGTCCTGTCTGGGATGGTGAAAATCACTCTTTACCCGGCTTTCAGACCTCGTTAAGGCTTGGGCGGTTGCGCGGCATGGCCGATTGTATTTTCAGATAGTTAGCGCCTTTTCAGTCTTAAATTGGACGATCGAAAT
>JAFCZZ010000463.1 GCA_019314085.1 Deltaproteobacteria bacterium
GCAAGCCTGGTCGGAAAACTGGCCACCGGTATGGCCTCTGACTGCACGGAGCTGAAGATTGCCGATGGTAAGCTGGTTGCCGTCAGACCGATGTATGCGGGCAAGGTGTTCGCAGAAATTGGTATAGACAGCTATCCCCAGATGGCGTCCCTGCGGCCGAATGTCTTCGCCGCGGTGGAGAATGCCAAGGCCGGCGAGGTAGTGAAGTTTGACGCGGGTATCGCTGCGGATGCTCTCAAGACCAAGGTCCTTGAGACACAGAAGGATGCAAGCGGCAAGATCGAACTGACGGAGGCGAACATCATCATCTCCGGCGGGCGCGGCATGAAAGGTACCGACGAGTACAAAATTCTTGAAGAGCTGGCCGACATCGTCGGCGCGGCCGTGGGCGCCTCGAGGGCCGCGGTTGACGCGGGCTGGAAACCCCAGTCGGATCAGGTGGGACAGACCGGTAAGGTTGTCTCTCCGAATCTGTATATCGCCTGCGGCATCTCCGGGGCCATTCAGCATCTGGCGGGGATGAGCTCCTCCAAGTATATCGTCGCCATCAACAAAGATGAAGAGGCTCCCATCTTTGCCAAGGCCGACTACGGCATCGTGGATGATCTTTTCAAGGTTGTTCCCGAATTGACCGCGGCAGTGAAGAAAATACTGTAACGGGTAAACGGGGGTGGATAGAGTATCCACCCCCGTTTTTTTGAATGATACTTGCATACATGCACCTGTGCCGGGATATTTGATCCTGCTGGGCTCGTAAGAGAGTTAAGGACGATGGGGCTGGTTACCCTTCCTGTTGTTACGGAACCACCAGGGTTAGAAATCTGAAACTTGTATATGGAGGCAATAATATCATGGCACACGGCGGACACGTATACTCTGTAGGAAATGAGGGGAGAGAGGTATTCTGGAATGCCCCCTTCCCATCCGAATTGGTACTGTTTCTATTTGCGGCGATTGCCATAGCGATATGTGCCTATGGTTTTTACCTGCGCTGGCAGATGTGGAAGGCGATCGGCCTGCCGGAAAACAGGACCGATAACCCGGGAGAACGGATCAAGTCCCTCCTGGTCAACAGCCTGTTACAGATCAGGACATTCAAGGATGCCTATCCCGGTATCATGCATGCCCTCATATTTTTTGGATTTTTTGTCCTTATATTCGGCGCCGCTTTCGATGCGACCCACTTCCATCTTCCCTTCCTCGTCCCCTTCTTTAACGGAGGGTTCTATCTCGGATTTTCACTCGTCATGGAGGTATTTGGCCTGGCCGTCCTTCTCGGTGTTGCCCTGGCGGTCTGGAGAAAGTATATCCAGAAACCGGACAGACTCGGCTACCGGGGGAAGGCGGATGCCGTTGCGGATGACGCGATTGTCCTGCTCCTCATCGGCGGCATTATCATAACAGGATTTCTGCTCGAGGGATTCCGGCTGCATGTTAATATTAATGTAGACGGGTTCACGTGGGGAGGATGGTCCTTTGTAGGATACGCC
The DNA here is from genome assembly GCA_019314085.1 of Deltaproteobacteria bacterium. The sequence goes on from JAFCZZ010000463.1 coordinate 1,491, forward strand.
TTCGCGAAGACCCTGACCGGGGTCAGTTACGATACGGTCAAGATTCTTCATAAATTGACGTGGTGGATACACGCATTTATCGCCTTTGGTTTTATCGCGTACCTGCCCTTCTCGAAGTTGATCCATATCGTTCTCGCGCCGGCCAACCAGTATATGAAATCACTCAAGCCGACGGGATATCTCGAGCCCATTGCCGACTTTGAAAATGCCGAGTCCTTCGGTGTGGGACAGCTGGAGGACTTCACGTGGAAGCAGATTTTCAACACCGATGCCTGTCTGAAATGCGGACGGTGTCAGGACGGATGCCCCGCGTACTTGTCGGGCAAGCCCCTGTCCCCGAAGAAACTGCATCAGGACATCAAGGAATACTGGCTTGAGCGGGCGCCCGTCGTAATGGCGGCGAAGAAGGCTGCCAAAGAGGGAGAAGAGCCCGTCATACCGGAGCCGGAAAAGGTGATGGTGGGCGAGGTTATCGATCTCGACGAGCTATGGGCGTGCACGAACTGCATGTACTGCATGGAGGCCTGCCCGGTATTTAATGAGCACGTTCCGATGGTCACCGGCATGAGGCAGTATAAGGTGCTTATGGAGGCCGATTTCTCTCCGGAGCTGCAGCTGACGTACCGAAATATGGAGAACAACTCCAACCCCTGGGGAATCGGGACGCACCTGAGGGCCGAGTGGGCCAAGGCTCTGGGTATCAAGACACTGGCCGAAGATCCGAATGTGGAATACCTTTTCTATGTGGGGTGTTCCGGGTCCTTTGACGATCGGGGCAAGAAGGTGACGATCGCCTTTGCCAAGCTCCTGAAGGAGGCCGGGGTCAGCTTCGGAATCCTGGGCGGTGAAGAGAGCTGCTGCGGTGATTCCGCCATGAGAGGTGGAAATGAGTATCTCTCTCAGACCC
>JAFCZZ010000464.1 GCA_019314085.1 Deltaproteobacteria bacterium
CGTTCACTGGCCGTGCTGGCATGGGCCAAACAACAAGGTCTCACCACCAAATCAGGGTTAATGGTCGGCCTGGGTGAAACCTGTGGTGAAGTAATTGATACAATGCGCGACCTGCGTCGTGCCGGTTGCGATATTCTAACCATTGGGCAGTATCTTCAGCCGACGAGCCGGCAGCTCCCTGTAACCGATCACGTCCATCCGGTCGTGTTTGCGTGGTATCGCGATGTTGGCCGGACAATGGGCTTTCAAACGGTCCTGGCCGACCCGCTGGTACGCAGCTCGTACCACGCCGAAGAAGTGTTGAGCAAACACTTTCCCCGCGATGCGTCCCTCATAGAGAGGAGTATCAATCCGTAAAGGATAGACTATGTCCTTAACAAAAATCACCACTATATCCGCTGATCGTGTGACTGAGGACGACATCGAGCGTAAGCTGTATTCCCGCGATCTGGCCTTTGTTCCATCCATAATGGTCAAACCGTTTTTTCAAACCCTACCCGATGCCGTTATTCGGCCCGGCAATGCCGAGCAGGTAGCTGACGTACTGCGCCAGGCCACGAACGAGCGCATTCCTGTAACACCAAGAGCCGCCGCCAGCACCAGCTACTATAATTCCGTGCCGGTCCGCGGGGGGTGGGTGCTTGATATGAACGATCTGCGCGACGGAATCGAATTGGACACCGCGCAACAGACCGTTCGAGTACTGCCGGCCACTACCTGGTTTGATCTGGATGATGCCTTGCAGCAGAAGGGTTTTGCCGTCAAGTCATACCCGTCGAGCGCTGTCTCGGCGACTGTCGGCGGCTGGGTGAGTATGCAGGGGCAAGGAATGGGAAGTCTCAAGTACGGCGGAGTGGGCGAACAACTGGTCAGCTTGCAGGTTGCGCTGCCTTCGGAGCGTGGCGAATTGCGCACGATAACTCGTAAAAGCGATCCGCCGCTCGACTGGTTTGTCGCCACCGAAGGCACCCTGGGTGTCATCACCCGGGTTGAACTCAGTATTCGTCCGCGTCCAGCTGCCGAGTCTCATCACCTGTTCGCCTTCGATGATCTGAGCATACTCGGCCAGAGCGTCGGTTTGCTGGCACGCGCTGAGCCTCGACCCTTTACTATCTTTTTCGCCGACAGCGGCTACCTGCGACTGCTGGAACGCGCCGGGTTCGATATACCGCTCGACTTGCCGCAGTCGACCTTTCCTGTCAGTGAAAAAGGATTGCTCCTGGTGAGTTTTCAGGGCGAGCCGTCTGAGGTCACCCGGGGCAGAGACAGGCTGCTCCGTGTTGCAGGGGACGAACTGCCTTCCGATCTGGCACTGGATGAATGGAATCTGCGCCTGCATCACCTGCGCACTAAGCGGGCCGGACCCTCACTCATGGCTGCCGAAGTATGGTTGCCGCTGAATGAGCTGTCTCACTACCTCACATCAGTTAAGATCCTGGCCGAACGCAGCCATTTACTGATCGGCACCTATGGGTTTGCCGTTGCACCGGATATGGCCCTGGTCATGTCTCTCTATCCGACCGATGAGCGTCGCACAGTAAAATACCTGGCAGCTATTGGATTCACCAAGCGATTGCACGATCTGGCCGCTCGCTACGGAGGACGGCCTTACGGTGTCGGTCTGTGGAACACTGCCTACCTGCCCCGGCTGTTCAGCCGGACTCAACTGGCCGAACTCAAGCGGCGTAAAGCGCTGCTTGATCCGTCCGGCATCATGAATCCGGGCAAGTTGTATCAGACGTCGTTCCCGTTGTGGCCCATCACTTTTGTTCCAGGCGCCACCATACTTGGTGCGGCTCACGTCGCCCTGGGAAAGGACCGGTCATGAAGGATAAAGTCTTTTTCGAAGGACTCATGACCGAAGCAACCATCTGTTCCTACTGTGGCTATTGCCGGTCGGTCTGCCCGACTTACGCTGGCGTCGGCTGGGAATCATGTTCGCCTCGTGGCCGTCTTAATCTTATTCGGATGCTGCTGGAAGGAAAGCCGCTGACCGCCGATCAGATGAAGAGACTCTACCAGTGCACGCTATGCGGGCACTGCACCCAGGTCTGCTCGACGCGCATTGATCTGCGTCAGTTCTGGTTGGAAGCTCGCAAACAAACAGTTGCGCGTGAGCTGTCCCCCCCGGAGTTTGCGACGACTCTCGATAACATTGCCAGAACCGGCAACATCTACAATTACCAGAACGACGAACGGGCCGGCTGGGTAGAGTACATGGACGACCCGCCCGCCGATCTCTACCAGCGGGATCGGGCTGAGGTCGTTTACTTTGTCGGCTGTTTATCATCCTTTTCACCTCGGACCCAGCGCATCGCCGAGTCGTTCGTCCATGTGCTCAATGCCGTCGGGGTGGATTTCACTATCTTGGGCGAAGGTGAAGTCTGTTG
>JAFCZZ010000465.1 GCA_019314085.1 Deltaproteobacteria bacterium
CATGTATTTGATCCACAGCATCGTAGTATGAAGTTCTTCCTGGGAGATCGACACAATTTATATTTGGCCAAAGTATATGGTTAACCTTCGGCCGCTGCCCACACAATATAGCGAGGAGCCAATCACTTCAACCTCCCGAATCATCATTCGGAGCGCTGCTGCCCGTAGACCATGAACTGGTGGCGAGTGCCAGAATACGGGCCATCAAACCCGAGTTTCCGTAGTCGCTGGATAAAATCTCGCCGCTTACACGGCGTCCACCGGCTCATAACTCGGCTCCTTGTTCAGATCAATCTCGGCAATCACTGGCAGAGGATGATCTAGCTTAAGGCCAACCCAGATCCAATCTTCAAGGGTAGAGCGTAGCTCATCTTCACATTCACGCAATGTGGTCTCAAACGCTACCACCCCTTTACACTGGGGAATTCGCCCGGCAAATGTACCATCTTCCAGTTTATCATAGACGGCATGCGCCATAAGCTGACTCACATATTCGGTGAGGATAAATCGAACTGCCATCATATACCTCCAATGCTAATTTATGTCGGTCTGACCGATGTCGCCTACCATCCGACAGGTGGTCGAGGCACGTGTGCCGATTATGTTCGAAAACCTGCCGTATGTTCCATTGTGGCCGTAGTTTTTTTTACGTTCCATGGGGTTTTCTTCGTAAAAAGTGCCTGTATTATAATCCGCATCCCCTATGTGTCAATTCATTTGCAATCAATTCTGCCTGTTTAAGTACAGTTTCTGTTGCGAGTGCTTGCATATCTGGCGGATAACCATATTGTCTCAATGTTCGTTTTACGATCACTCTCAACTTTGCTCTAACGCTTTCTTTTATCGTCCAGTCTATGGATGCGTTTTGTTTCACCTTTTCAAATAATACGACGGCCAATTCCCGTAACTTTTCTTTTTGCATCAGTTCTCTTGCGCTGTCGTTATTTGCAATTGCCGTATAAAAAGCGTATTCGAATTCGGACAGTCCTATTTCATGCGGTTCTTTGTCCATCCTCTTAATCTCTTTACTGAGTTCAATCAGCTCGTCTATTACTTCCGCCGCAGTAATGATCTTCTTGTGATACTTCTTGATAGAATTTTCCAGCATCTCCATCAGTGTCCGGCTTTGAACCATATTCTTCTTCAATCTCGCCTTTATTTCATCGTTGAGAAGCTTTTTTAGGACTTCGAGAGCGATATTTTTATGCTCCATGTTCTGAACTTCTAGAAGAAAATCTTCAGATAGTATGGAAATATCTGGTTTTCTAATGCCCGCAGCATCGAAGATGTCAATTACCTGTTCCGTAACAAGGGCTTTATCAATAACTTGCCTGATTGCAGTTTCGATCTCCTCGTCTGTTTTACCAGTTCCGGTGCTGTCAAACTTTACGAGTCTGGCCTTTACCGCCTGATAGAACGAGACTTCATCCTTCACGTTCATTGCCTGTTCGTGCGGAATGGCGATAGAAAATGCTCTTGATAACGCAGTCACTTCGTCAATATACCGCTTCTTACCATTTTCGAGACCGAGGATGTGCTCCTCCGCGGCGAGTATTATCGATAGCTTTGTCGAGGTGTCTGCCGCATAGTAATGCTCGTAGGGAAATCCATGAAACATCTGGGAGACGACTTCTAATTTCTCAAGCATCAGTTGAACGGCCTCTTCCTGGAGGACGGCAGGATCGCCTTTTCCACCGCTGTCAGAATAGAATGATAAAGCTTCTTTCAGATCTGATGCAATTCCAAGGTAATCTACGATCAATCCGCCGGGCTTATCTTTATAGACCCTGTTCACCCGTGCAATAGCCTGCATGAGGGTATGGCCTTTCATGGATTTATCGATATACATGGTGTGCAAACACGGAACATCGAAACCAGTAAGCCACATGTCCCGAACAATGACAATTTTTAATTCGTCTTCGGAATCCTTCATTCTTTCTGCCAGGACTCGTCTATGTTCTTTGGTAGTATGATGTTTTGAAATCTTTGGACCGTCAGAAGAGGCAGATGTCATTACTACCTTGATAACGCCCTTTTTAAGGTCGTCGTTATGCCATTGAGGTTTTATTTTGACAATCTCGTCATAGAGGTCGGCGGCGATCCTTCTTGACATCGCCACGATCATTCCTTTGCCCTCAAATACCTCCTGCCTTTGCTCGAAATGAGTTACGATGTCCTGTGCGACCTGCCTTATTCGGTCTTCACTTCCGATCAAAGCTTCCAATTGCGTCCATTTCGCTTTTGCTTTTTGGGTCTCGGCGAGGTCTTCTATTCCCAATTCCTCGTCCAGTTCGGCGACGAGTTTTTTGCCTTCATCGCTGAGAGCGATTTTAGCCAGCCTGCTCTCATAATAGATCGTTACGGTTGCACCTTCCTCGACCGCGAGCCGAGGTAGGTTGCATTGGGCAAGGCATCACGCATATATTTCGCAAAACCATAGACGATCTTTTTTCCGATTACGTTTCCATGCTCGTCTTTTGCATCGATGGTCTTTGCCTTGAAGCCATACTGTGTCCGGTGGGCTTCGTCGGCTATCACGATGATGTTTCTACGGTCAGAAAGCCTCGGGTATACATTTCCTTCTTCGGGCTGGAACTTCTGGATGGTGGTAAATACCACCCCGCCAGATGCAACATTCAGCAGTTCTCTCAAGTGCCCACGGTTTTCGGCCTGAACAGGGTCCTGCCTGAGAAGCTGCTTTGAGGCGGCAAAGGTATCAAAAAGCTGGTCGTCCAGATCGTTTCTGTCGGTGATTACCAGGATGGTTGGATTGTCCATGGCGAGGACGATCTTGCCTGTGAAAAACACCATCGACAAGGATTTGCCGCTTCCCTGGGTGTGCCATACAACACCGCCTTTTCGGTCGCCCACGGATTGGGCATCCACCCCGGCAAGACCGTAGTTTTCGGGCGCTTCCATCACCATGAGTCCCTCTGAACTTTCGGCGCTTTCTCTGTAGTAATCAGATGCCCGCAAGGTCGATTCTACGGCCTTATTCACGGCATAATATTGATGATACGCTGCCAATTTTTTTATGGTCTGGATCGTTGTAACACCGGTTTCCCGGTCTTCCTTTTTCGATTTGTCAAAGACGATAAAATGTCGGATGAGGTCCAGGAGGGTCTGTTTGTTGAGCATCCCGTCGATCAGCGTTTCCATCTGCCCTATCAGAGGCGACGCTTCGGTTTTGCCGTCAGAAGATTTCCAGGCCATGAAGCGGCTGAAATCGGCGGAAATGGGGCCTGCCTTTGCCTCCAGACCATCGGAGATGACAACGAAACCATCGTAAGTAAAAAGACTGGGAATTGCCTGTTTGTAGGTCTGAAACTGTCGAAATGCAGATCTTGCGGTTGCGTTCTCATCGGCGGGATTTTTTAGTTCTATGACGACCAGGGGCAGCCCGTTCACAAAAAGGATGACATCGGGGCGCTTGTTCACGTTGTTCTCTATCACGGTGAATTGGTTGGATACGATAAATTCGTTGTTGTCTGGGTTCTTGAAGTCTATCAGCCAGACGAGGTCGCCCCTGTTTGTTCCATCTTTTTGATATCTTACCTTTATGCCCTCGGTAAGCATCCTGTGAAATGCCTCGTTGTTGGCGATGAGCTCGGGCGAGTTCAGCCGTAGTATCTGCCTGATGGCGTCCTCCCGCGCGTCTGTCGGAATCTCTGGGTTGATTCTGCCAACGGCGTTTCGCAGGCGTTCTAAGAGGAGGACATCTTCAAATCTGTTCCGTTCCGGGGTGTCGCCGTCAGGCGCAATGTCTGGCGCGTAAACGTACTGGTAGCCTTGTTTTTCGAGGAGTTCGATGGCAAACTGTTCTATTTCTGATTCGGTGATTCGAGTTGTTGTCATCTTTTATCCTCTTAATGCGTTGTATCTCCTGTTTGTTTAAATAATTTTTTGTGATTGAAACTGCGCGTATTTGCTGGTGGAACGTCAATTGTCTGCTGCCTTTGACTTCAATGGCATGCATTTCGACGAGGTAGGGGACTCGTCGATGAGATCATTGGGGAACAGCTCTCACGCGA
>JAFCZZ010000466.1 GCA_019314085.1 Deltaproteobacteria bacterium
TAAATCAACGAACTTTCCGGCCTCTTTGAAGACCAGCTTCTTGTCTTGGGTGATGATACCACTCCTGAAAACGATGGATGAGATATGCCCCTCCCCGATGGCCCGAAAACTTACAATGACGCGTTTCTGCCCTTCTTCCAGACTACCCTGATTCGGATCCTCGACGATCGAGGGATTAAAGAAAGCGGCAGCCTCGATGGCGTATTCCGAGGTAAAGTAGGAACCAATCAGTAATTTTCTTTCAAGAGACAATGTGTCCGGGGATATGCCGGGGTCCGCTGCCAGGGCGTATTTTACGGCATCAAAATTTTTGTCAAAAACTTTTGAGATATTACGATGCCGCTTTGAAAAATCCGACAGCACCCCATTAAGAGCTGAACCCACCTCCTGATCGGAAAGGTCCAATACTCGCTTCACTATACTTCTTGCCCTATCCTCAGCACCGGGCATATAAAATCTGGAAATGACCCGTGCGGGATCCGGATAAAATTTATTTGGTAATCTTTTGACAGTTACGGCCATTGTTACCTCGTATAAGTATAGATATCGGTTTTTAACGGGGAATACCACACCCTTTTCTTTTCGCTCATGGGTATGGCTTACGGAGGGCCGGGCAGCTTGAGCGAGCGGCCGGGGGAGACGCCCCGACGAGTCGGGGCTGATCCTATTTCCCCCTCAGTTCCTTTGATTTCCGTGTCGCGGCATCCACCGCTGCCGCAAGGGTTTCCTCGATCTTCCCGGCCTTGAGCACCTTGATGCCTTCTATGGTGGTTCCCCCGGGGGAGGTGACCATGTCGGTGAGCTGGGCCGGTGTCTTGCCTGAGTTGAGGCAGAGTCTAGCGGCTCCGAGCATGGTTTGGGCTGCCAGCTTCAGGGCAGTCCCGCCCTCAAGCCCTTGATTGACACCAGCCTGTGCCAGCGCGTCTATGATGATGAATCCGTAGGCGGGGCCGCTCCCGCTGAGACCGGTGACCGCGTCGATCAGTTTCTCTTCGACGACAACGCTCATTCCCACGGAGTCGAATATCCGGCGGGCCGCGGCGATATCTCTTTCAGTGGCGTTCCTGCCGCCGGCAAGGGCCGCCGCCCCTTCTCCAATGAGAGCGGGGGTGTTCGGCATGACCCTGATGACGCGGGTCTCTTCCCCCAGAATTTTCTCCATAAACCCGAGGGTAACACCCGCCGCGATGGAGATGATGAGCTTGCCTGACGCGGCATCGGCCATGTCCTTCAATACCTCTTCCATATTCTGGGGTTTGACCGCCAGGATAATGGTGGCAGAACCCCCCACGGCGGCCGTGAGATCTTCCGAAACACCGACATGGAGAGTATCCCTGAAGTGACCGAGCCGTTCCTTTCGTATGTCATGGACGGTTATATCCCCCGCACGCGCCAGGCCGCCCGTAATGATTCCCCCGGCGAGCGCCTCGCCCATGTTTCCTGCCCCTATGATACAGATCTTCTCTTCTCGCATCGTGGTGTGACAACCTCCCTGTCTGCAAAGAACGGGGGGAAACCTCCCGCCCTTTATGGAAAACATGTCTTGACTTTTGAGGTGGCAATCACTATTCATAACCTATTTTAATGTAAAGGGGAAGCGATGTTTGTCGTAGGAAATTTCATAGAGGCGATTGCCAGGATTATCGACATGGGGCTTACGTTGTATATGTGGCTTATCATCATACGGGCTATTATCTCCTGGATAAACCCCGACCCCTATAATCCCATAATCCGGTTTTTATATAGCGTAACGGAACCGGTGCTCTACCAGGTCCGAAGGCTGATCCCGATGAAGGGCATCGGTATAGATTTTTCCCCGATTATCGTGATCCTGGTCATTGTGTTTCTGCAGTCTTTTCTTGTGAGGACCATGCTGCAGATCGCGGTTAATTTCAGATAGCAGTCTTTCCGGGTATGTACAGCAAGGGGTGGTTATGATCCCGGTCGGTGAAACAGCGGATGGTGTCGTGTTCAATATCAGGGTTATCCCGCGCGCATCCCGGTGTGAGCTTGCGGGGGTCCAGGGCGACGCGCTGAAACTCCGGATAACGGCGCCCCCCGTCGAGGGTGCGGCCAACAAAGAATGCATACGTTTCCTTTCAGACGTACTGGGCGTCAAGCGATCTCAGATAAAGATCATAGCCGGGCACCGATCAAAGAACAAAAAGGTTTTCATCTCGGGGATACACAGGAAAGACATCGAAGGTGTGGTGTAGAAGAGGAAAGGATTCTTTCCCTACCCGCATGAGGAGGACAGGGGATTGTTGCGAGGTATCTTCAGAGAAAACTTGCAGAAGCGACTGGTACTGGGTTTCCTGGTGGCTACCTGTCTCACCGGTGTGGTGGCTACGCTCGTCGGCATAAAGATAATCAGTGACAGTA
>JAFCZZ010000467.1 GCA_019314085.1 Deltaproteobacteria bacterium
GGCGTCCGGTCAGGATTTGTCTATATCCCGGTGGCTGACATTCGTTGTATAGTTTCCGCTCTTAAAATAGGCGGCCAGCTGGTTGAGAATAACGACCGACCGATGTCTTCCGCCAGTACATCCCACGGCGATATTCAGATATGATTTCCCCTCCTTTTCATAGAGCGGCACCAGGAATACCATCATGTCAAATAGCCGTCTGAGAAACTGGCCGGTGTCATCCCATCCCATGACATATTCCTCCACGGCCTTTTCATTTCCGTTATGTTCCTTGAGGTCCTTGACAAAATAGGGATTGGGAAGAAATCTCACATCCAGGACGATATCCGCATCGGGAGGCAGGCCGAAACGGTATCCAAACGATATCAGGTTTATAATAAGTTTTTTGGTTTTGCCGGGTGCAAGAGAGAGCCTCTGGACATGTTCCTTGAGCTGGTGGACACTGTACCCCGACGTATCAACAATGTTGTTGGCCATCCCCTTCAATTCGCGCAGCATCTCCCGCTCCAGATTGATGCTCTCCAAGATGGTCTTGTCCTTCGAGAGGGGATGCGTCCTTCTCGTCTCGCTGAACCTTCGCAGGAGCAGTTCATCGCTCGTATCGAGAAAGAGTATCTCGATATCGTACTTTTTTTTCCTCAAGCGAGAGAGAACCTCTATATGTTTTTCAAGGATATGTTTTTCAAGGAAATGTTTTTCACGAAGATCCATGACCAGGGCTATCTTGGAAATTTCGGATGAGACCCCGGTCTGCAGATCGAGAAATTTGGGGAGAAGCATGACCGGAAGATTATCCACGCAAAAGAAGCCGATATCTTCCAGAGCCTTCAGGGCCGTGCTCTTTCCGGAACCAGACAAGCCGGTTATGATGACGATACGAAGATTTTCCATCGCGCCCCCGCCTTTCGATAGGTTGCTGTTTCCCCTGTATCACCCCGATCAGGCATGACACCATGCCTTGGCCCGTAACTATTGAAAAAAAGGTGGCGTGTTAAAAAGACGGGGCCTAGATATACGTCCTGTCTTTTTCCACTATCAAACTATATATATCTTTGGATGATTCGGCCTTAGTAAGAGCTTCCCTGAAGGAGACATCCTTCAACATCCGGGAGATCTTCGCCAGCGCCTTCAGATGTTGCCCCGCCGAATTCTCCGGAGCCATAAGGAGAAAGAAGATATGCACCGGGCCACCATCCAGGGAATCAAAATCAACCCCCACGCTGCTCCTCCCAAATGAAACCACAAGCTGTTCAAGACCCGTCAGCTTCCCATGGGGTATGGCGATACCATCTCCTATACCCGTACTCCCCAGCTTCTCCCTCTCCATCAGTACCTCAATCACGGAGTCACGATCGATACCCATATCACCACGCGAAAAGACATCCGACAGCTCAACGAGGACCTCTTTCTTCGTCTTGGACTTCAGGTCTTCTATGATAAAGTCTTCTTTCAGCATGTCTTGGATATTCACCATAGTTCACTACCCCGCATTTCAGCTGTTGGTCTCAATCAGGAGATACCTTCCATCATCGCGACGGTAGAGAATACTCACGTTCTCGGAGGAAAAATCCCTGTATACGATGAATCTGTTTTTTGATTCGTCCATTTCCATCACCGCGTCGTCCAGAGACATGGGCTCAAGTATGATTTTTTGTGTCTTCGCCACCCTGGAGTCTTCATCATATTCTTCATATTCTGCAACATCCGGCTCTTCAGACTCTACGGTCTCGCCCCTGGATGCGGCATCTTTGTGGTTCCTTACCTTTTGTTTATATTTCTTTATCTGCCGTTCCACCTTATCAATAACATTGTCAACGGCAAGGGTCATCTCCTTCGCCTCTTCCCTGCCTTGGAGGTTTATGCCCTTGGCCGACAGGTTTATTTCGGCAACATTCCTGAATTTTTCCACAGCCAGCACCACACTGGCGATCACAGGCTTGTCGATATACCGCTCAATTCTCGCAAGCTTTTTGCCAACATAATCTTTCAACCACTCCTCGGTTTCCATATTCCGGAAGGTAAAAGAGATCTGCATACTGTCCCTCCTTTCAACGGTTTTTCATCTATCAGCCGCACAACGAAATCCCGCCTTATATGTGAGCCAACCGTAAAAGTCAACCGGTATTTCATCCGATCAGAAGTACTTCCTTCTTTTGGATGACGGCAATATCCCCAACATATCCCTGTATTTTGCGACCGTTCTCCGTGCTATGGATATATTCGAGGCTGCAAGCATCTTCACTATCTGACTGTCATTATAGGGTTTTTTGTTGTCCTCTCCACTTATTATCTGCCGTATCTTTTCTTTAACACTCTGGGACGCTATCTGAACACCGCCCATCCTGTTTATCCCGCTGTTGAAGAAATATTTGAGCTCAAATATGCCTCTGGGGGTATGTATATACTTGTTTGTGGTAACCCTGCTTATCGTTGATTCATGCATCTGCACGTCATCAGCGATATCCCTCAGGACCATCGGTCTCAGATAGCTGATTCCCTTGTCAAAAAACTCAATCTGGTAATCCAGGATAGACTCCGCTACCCGATAGATTGTCTTTTGCCTCTGCTCAATACTTTTTATCAGCCAGGTTGCGGACTGCAGTTTTTCCTTAATGTACTCTTTACTTTTATCTCCCCCGTTGGTCTTCATACCGCTCAGGATCTCTTTGTAAAAATTGCTCACCTTCAGCCTTGGCAGACCGTCATCGTTCAGTGTAACCCGGTATCTGTCTTCGAACTTAAAGATGAAGACATCTGGAATGATATACTGGGGCCGTTCTTCGTTGTAAGAAAGTCCCGGCTTGGGGTTCAAGGTGCCTATCAGCAGGGCGGCCTGTTCGACATCGCTGACGGGAACCTTTTCCTTATTGGCTATATTCTGATAGTTTCTCGTCTCGAGATCCTTCAGGTAATTATTCACGATCTTTTCCGGAAGCTCAGAGGTAATATCCAG
>JAFCZZ010000468.1 GCA_019314085.1 Deltaproteobacteria bacterium
ACCGCGGCGTTTCGTATCACCACCTCATCGCGCCTTGGTTTCGGCCCGCTCGGCGTATTGATCAGGAGTCAGACATCCTTGTTTTTGATGTAATCCAGGAGATTCGGCCTCCCCTCGTCCAGCCGTGTCAGTCGTGTTACGGGGATGTCATGTTTTATCAGGGCCTGCGCCGTACCGGGTGTTGACAGGATCTCAAACCCCATATCGGAAAACTGTCTTCCGATATCGATAATGTTCTCTTTGTCGTAATCCTTGACGCTTATAAACACCTTCCCCGAGAGGGGGAGTGTCTGCCGGGCGGCTATTTGACTCTTCGCAAAGGCCGCCCCCAGGTCGGTATCGATGCCCATGACCTCACCGGTGGATTTCATCTCGGGGCCGAGCAGGATATCTCCCCCCAGGAAGCGGTTGAAGGGGAGAACGGATTCCTTGACCGCAAAATATCTGGGCTCCGGATCGTCGGTGACCCCCTGCTCCCTGAGCGTTTGCCCCGCCATGATCCGGGTCGCCACCTTTGCCAGGGGCACGCCGGTTGCCTTCGATATGAAGGGTACGGTTCGTGACGCCCGGGGGTTGACTTCCAGGATATAGATATCGGACCCCTTGACCGCGTACTGGATATTGAGAAGACCCCGTACACCAAGTTCCAGTGCCATACGCCGGGTCTTGTCCTTGATTTCGGAGATGATCGCCGGGTCCAGGGAATAGGTGGGGAGTACCATGGCGCTGTCCCCCGAATGGATCCCCGCGTGTTCGATGTGTTCCATGACGCCACCGATCACGACATCGATCCCGTCGGAGACGGCGTCGACATCCACCTCGATCGCGTCCTCGAGAAATTTGTCGATCAATATGGGATGACCGGGGGATGCCGCAAAGGCCTCTCTTGCGAAACCTTCCAGGTCAGCATGGCTCCACACGACCACCATGGCCCTGCCTCCCAGGACGTATGAAGGGCGTATGAGAACGGGATACCCGATCCTCTCCACGATCCGCTCCACCTCTTCGAATGAGACGGCCGTGTCACTCTCCGGCTGTCTGACATCCAGCTTGTCCGCCATCTCCTTGAAGAGCTTGCGGTCCTCCGCGCGGTCTATGGCCTCCGGGGATGTCCCCAGTATCTTCACCCCGTGTTTCTCGAGGGGAATGGCAAGATTGAGGGAGGTCTGCCCCCCCAGCTGGACGATTACCCCATCCGGCTTCTCCGCCTCCACGATATTCAGGACGTCTTCCAGTGTCAAAGGTTCGAAATAGAGCCGGTCCGATATATCGTAATCGGTGGACACGGTTTCAGGGTTGGAATTGACCATGATCGTCTCATATCCCATCTCCCTGAGTGCCATCGACGCGTGGACGCAGCAGTAGTCGAACTCGATCCCTTGGCCGATGCGGTTGGGCCCTCCGCCGATGATCATGATCTTTTTGGTGGTTCCGCCCCGGCCCTCGTCTTCCTCTTCATATGTCGAGTAGTAGTAGGGGGTGGATGCCTCGAATTCCGCGGCGCACGTGTCGACCAGTTTGTAGACCGGTCTGATTTCCTTGCCCTCACGCAGGGCCCGCGCCTTCAATTCATCGATTCCGATGAGGTCTCCTATCTGTCGGTCGGAAAACCCCATCTCCTTTGCCGTTCGCAGAAGGGGGCCGGGAATATCCCCCGTCCCGGCGTATGTCTCGAGGGTCCGTTCCATCTCAACCAGTTCCCTGATGTTGTTCAGGAACCATGGATCGATGGACGTGACCTCGGCGATATGTTCGACGGAAACACCTTCCTTGAGGGCGACCTTGACATAGAAGAGCCGCTCCGGGGTCGGGCGCGCGAGCCCCGCCTCCATATGCTGTGTGTCAACCTTCTGCTCACAGACACGATCAAGGCCGAACAGACCGATTTCCAGACCGCGGAGCCCCTTCTGGAGGGCCTCTTTGAAGGTGCGGCCGATCGCCATTGTTTCCCCTACGGACTTCATCGATATTGTCAGGGTGTCTTCAACGCCGGGAAACTTTTCAAAGGCAAAGCGCGGGATTTTGACGACGCAGTAGTCGATGGTAGGCTCGAAGGATGCCGGTGTCTTTTGTGTGATATCGTTCGGGATCTCGTCGAGGCTGTAGCCGACGGCAAGCTTGGCCGCGATCTTGGCTATGGGGAACCCGGTCGCCTTGGATGCGAGGGCCGAAGAGCGGGAGACGCGGGGGTTCATCTCTATGACCACGATGCGACCGGTCCGCGGATGAACCGCGAACTGGATATTGGACCCCCCGGTGGCGACCCCTATCTTTCGTATGACTGCGATGGAGGCGTTGCGCAGTTTCTGGTATTCCCGGTCTGTCAGGGTCTGGGCGGGGGCAACCGTGATGGAGTCTCCCGTATGCACCCCCATG
>JAFCZZ010000469.1 GCA_019314085.1 Deltaproteobacteria bacterium
ACACGTTTCCGGAAAAGGAGGTGATTACCTTCCTGAGCAGTCCCAGATGGAGGAGGATCGTGGCGGTATCCCGGATACCCCGCATAATCAGTGTGAAATCGGGGCGCTGTCCGTAAAACTGACGGGCAATTTCAAGGATGGCGGCGCCGGAGCAACAGTGGGTGGCGCCGATGTGTATCTTCGCACCGGGCCTGATATACCGTTCAATCGCCTCTCCCAGACTGACAACCTTGTCCTCACCCTCGTCTTCCCGTATGGTAAATGTGCTCTCGATCAGATCATCGAATCTTCCGGCCATACTTCCCCCTTCGAGATCCACAGACAGGCTATTTTTTCTTTTTCTTTCCCTTTTTCTCCGCCGCGCGGGCAAGCTTCTCTTTCAAAATATCACCGAGCGTACCCATCGATGCGGGAGTCTCCTGAAGGTATGTCCGGTAGTCGCCATCGTCGGCCATTCCCACTTCGTCTCCCCGCCCCTTTTCATGCGTCAATGTCAGAGAGATTCTCCTCTTCTCCGGATCAACCGCCTCAACCGTAACATCCAGAGACTGGCCCTGCTCCAGCACTTCATTGGGATGGTTGATGCGCTTTCCGCCACCCAGCTTTGAGATATGGACCAGACCGTCAACACCCCCTTCAAGGGTTACGAAGGCCCCGAATTTCGCAAGGCGTGCCACTACTGCTGCATGAGAGGATCCCGCAGGATATCTTTCCTCAACTCGCTCCCAGGGATCGGGGAGAGTCGCCTTGAGACTGAGAGAGATCCGATCCTTTTCCCAGTCCAGATTCAGGATCACCACCTCCAGCTCCTGTCTGATGGAAAGGACGTCGTGGATATCATCGATCCGCGCCCACCCGATCTCCGAAATGGGGAGCAGGGCCTGGACACCGCCGATATCGATAAAAGCGCCGAAGTCCCGAATTGACGCGACCGTCCCGGTGATCTTCATCCCCTCCCGCAGCTCCTCTTTGAGCGCCTCCTTCTTCTCACGCTCTTAATCCTCCACCCGCCGCAGTCCCATCTGTGAATAGGGGCAGAAGGCCCTGGTATCGCCGGCTATCTTGACCTGGAATCCGCCCTTTATCTCTTTTTCCACCAGACCTTCGACGGGGATTTTCCCGTCCCAGGCGTGACCGAGGTAGTTCCTCCCCGCCTCACCGGTAGTGATCTGTGTGGTAAAGAGATATTCTCCGTGCCGTGAAGACAGAAAATACGCCGCGACCGTATCACCGAACGATTTGAACCTCCACACGCTGTCCCGGTTCCAGCCACCCCGTTTCACCCGTGCCTTCTTTCAGGAGCTCCTCAAACGATACCTCATCATTCTTTTCTTCAATTGTCATACGCCTTCACCCACCTCAATTCAATAGCATTGAAACTACCACAACGTGGTCACATACTACACCACCGCTTTTTTGGAAACAATAAAAGTGGTTGACCGCTTTTTTTCGGGGAGACTGAGCAGATCATCAGAACGGAGAGAAACAATATCCTTCGCCCTGCATCAACCAATCGAATGCGCCGCATACCAATACCCAGCCCAAAAAAAAACGGGGTCACATCTTGATGTGACCCCGGAACGTCAGATCTCCATGGCGCTTTATGATGATTTCGATCCACCGGCTCTCTTGAACAGTATATAGCCACCCAGGACTATCAGGAGAACCGGGAATACATATTTGCCCCAGTTCTGGATCTCGGGATAAAAGTTCTCCATCACGAAGAATCCCACACCGGCCGCGCCGATGATCCATGCACCGACATCCTTGAAACGCTGAACAAGCATGGAGATGGAAATAACGATAAAAAGTATCGGCCAGCTCTTATCAAAACCGTAGATTTCGCTGCTGCTGAGAATCATGAGGACGCCGAGCGTAATCAGGATTATGGCTCCTATGACCCCCCGTGTTCTTCTTTCCGCCATCACCTCACCCCTCCTTCGGTCTTCCTGGGTTCTACCCTTCTATTTTCCCTTCTTTTTCGCAAAATCCATAAAGGGTTCGAACAGGTCGATCGGTATGGGAAAGAGGGTCGTCGAATTGTTCTCCGCGGCAACAACCGCGAGTGTCTGGAGATAACGGAGTTGCAGCGATATTGGCTGTTCTGCCATCATCTTGCCCGCTTCGGTAAGCTTCGTCGCAGCCTGGAATTCGCCCTCCGCGGCGATGACCTTCGCCCTTCTCTCCCGTTCTGCCTCGGCCTGTTTCGCCATCGCACGCTGCATCTCCTGCGGGAGATCGATATGCTTCACCTCGACTGTCGATATCTTTATCCCCCACGGGTCGGTGCTTCGATCGAGTATTTCCTGCAGTTGGGCATTTATCTTTTCACGCTCGGCGAGGATTTCATCCAGTTCAACCTGCCCGCAGACACTCCTCAGTGTGGTCTGCGCAAGCTGGGAGGTGGCGTAGAGAAAGTTCTCGACCTCGACAACGGCGCTGTTGGCCGTCATGACCCTGAAGTATATCACCGCGTTTACCTTGATGGAGACATTGTCCCTCGTTATCACATCCTGCGGGGGGACATCCATCGTGATGATCCTCATGTCCACCTTCACCATCCGGTCTATAATGGGTATCAGGATGATAAGGCCCGGTCCCTTGGTAGCGATGATCCTTCCCAGGCGAAAGATTACCCCTCTTTCGTATTCGTTGAGGATCCGTATTGCGGCGGCCAGAAACAGCACCACCAGGACAACGACTGCTATTATTGTATACATACCTTACCCTCCTCTATATCTCTTGTATTTTTTCTACATCGAGTTTTAAACCCTTGACTCCGGTTACACGTACATCCGTTCCTTCTTCTATGGGCTCCATACTGGAGGCATTCCAGTATTCCCCTTTAATAAGAACTTTTCCATCGGTGTGGACGGCGGTTACCGCTGTTCCTTCCCGACCGATCATCCCCTCCACCCCCGTGGAGGGCTTCCCTCTCTGCGCCTTGAGGGCAAGAGTGACAACACCGATAAAAAAGAGCGATACAAGCAGTATGGTAGGGATCATCACACCAAACGACAACCTGAGGGCCGGGGCTGAAGACTCAAACAGCATCACCGAGCCGAGGGCAAGGGAGATCACCCCAGCCACGCTGAGCATGCCGTGGCTTATGATCTTTATCTCCGCGATAAAGAGAATGATGCCGAACAGTATCAGCGCAACACCGGCATAGTTTACCGGAAGGGTCTGCATGGCGAAGAAGGCGAGTATAAGTGAAATCCCCCCGACAACACCCGGCAGGATTGCCCCCGGGTGGGCAAATTCAAAGTAGAGACCGGCCAGGCCGATCATCATCAGGAGATAGGCTATATTGGGATTGCTCAGGGTCACCAGGATACTATCGCGCAATCCCATCTCCCTTGTATTGATGACAGCTCCCTTCGTATCGAGG
>JAFCZZ010000470.1 GCA_019314085.1 Deltaproteobacteria bacterium
ACGTGATTGAAAAGAAATGTATCATTAAAGAAATCGACGAGGCGATCGAGGCGCTTTTGCGCGCACGGATCGGCTTGAAGGGGAAATGGCGATGACAATCACCACTGTCCAGGCGGAGAGGCGCGAAAAGAAGCTCGACATGATTCTGGAACATTTCAGCATCGGTGACAGCGTACCACGATCTCCGGTGGAGTTGAGGGAATGGGCACGAAAGAATGTCGAGAAGTCCCGGATTCGACGAGATCGCCGGGAGAAGGCCCCAAAAAGTTGTTCTTCCCATGGTCTGGTGAACAGGCAGGGCGAGGCCGAAAGGGGCGCGGGTTGACGACCACGGCCCAGGAGAAGCCGTAAATTCTCCTACTCATTGACTCTCTCCTTTTCAGGGCCCGCCGGCAGCCTCGGCGCAAGCGGAATGCCGGTCAAAAAACATGATGGAACAATTATCGTTCAAATTTAGTAAGCCACAAAAAAAATCAGGACAGCCTAAAGCTCCCAAAGGGCGTTGCCCGCATTGTGGCTGGTTTCTCAGACTTGGCGGATGGTGTGAGTATTGTGGTTGGCCACTAAAGAATGGAGAAGAATCATGATCAAACGATTTCAAAATTACATCGAAAATGAGCCTTGGGAAGAGTCTCTCAGGAAGGTCGACAAGATGCTTTATGGTTGGATGATCGCGGCCGCTTTCCTGGGTGGTGGGTACATTATAGCAACAGCGCTCTGGAGGATCTGGCATCCATGAGGATCCTGCTCGCGATTCTAATTGTCCTGGCCTTCCCGACGGTGTTGTTCCCCCTGGGACAACATCCGACGGTGCCATATTCGCTGTCGGACCTGGTCTGCGAGGAGTTTATGGCCGAGGTCTGGCAGATCAAAACACTCCAGGCATATCACGGGACCGGATATAGGCAGGAGTGGATCAACGGCAGGCTGCATTTCTATCGCGACGGCCAATGGTGCCGTTATGAGTTGCCGGCGGGTAGGATCCCGCGGGCCGGAGGGTAACATCATGATGATTTGTGTTTTTGCGGGCGCGTTGATCCTCGGCTTCATCTGGGGATGGGGTCTGCGGGACATGTTACAGGCAAGGAAGTCGGGTTATGGAAAAGACCAAGAAATGCTGTGATGTTGGAACCTACAAGCACACAATACCGATAATTATCAACAATAGGGTGAGAGATATCGATTGGTGTATTGCTCCAATCGTCAAGGCACTCAACACCGCGGGGATTACTACAATTGCTTCCTGTTGCGGACATGGAAAGCGGTTTGCCAATATCGCCTTAATCGACGGCCGTGAGATTCTCATTTGCCCGGACTTTGATATGGCCAGAAAGGCGGAACGCGCGATCTCTGAACATGACGACTTATTGCTGGCCCACGAAATAGCCATCAATTATTTTAAAGCCGAACTCTTTAAGCGCAAACAGCACGCCGCAAAGATAAATAAATTACTGGAAGTGGTGAAGATGCTTGATTATGAAGTACGAAATCATCATCAACTCGGCGGGTGAGATCCACCGCATTTACCGCCACGCGAAGAATCCGGATCGGGCGATCATCCTGGCCCGCATCGAAGTGGCAAAACGCACCGGGCATCTTCCGGATCTACTTGGACAGAATAACGGGGTTTGAAGGATTTGCAACTGGGCACGTCGTTTATATTAGTGGATGCAATCAGGTATTGCTTGCTCCGCCGGCGAAAGATGGAGCTCTGGTTGAATCGCACTGGTTTGATGATCAACGTGTCGAACCAATCGAGGCCGAAGTCATCATACTTGATAACGGGCTGACACCTGGTTTTGATTGTATGGCTCCGAAAAGATAACGTCGATGACTTTCCTAACAGATAACAGGCCGAAGCTGGTGTCGGTATCTTCGCCGACACACCACCAGCGGCCGATCCTTTACCGGGCAGCGGTTTCCGAAAATGAGGGGGAAAAAACGCAAGAAATCAGCCAGACAGAACGATTCTGCCCATGTTTAGGTATGCCCTACCCCGAGAAAGTCCATTACAGGGCGATTGCGTGAGTCATTTTTCTCAATAATTACAAAGGCTCTTGAAAGGAGTATTATGACAGGTAACGCTCTTTATGATGAACTTGACCGGCTGAGAGGTGTCGTGAGCGAGCAGATCGAGGAGATATTCAGTCTCAAAGGTGAGATCAATGATCTGGTCGTAAAACAGACGTGCCGCAGTGAATATGAAGATGTCGGCGCGTCGATCGGTGTCACGGTGGCCGCGAAGCAAAAGGCCTATGGTGACAGTTTCGGCAAGGCGGGGGGTCTCCTGCGGATACTCTATCCCGACGGCATCAGCCCGAAACAGTACGACGACGCCTTGGCAGTCACCCGGATCATCGACAAGCTGTTCCGGATCGCCACAGACAAAGACGCCCTCGGCGAATCACCATACCACGACATCGCCGGCTATGGGATCCTGGGCTCAATGTCACTACAGGAAGGGCTTGACCTGGGCATACTGTAGTGATTGCAATCACTTTGTCCGGGACTACCAGGTGACTGGCATCGGCGGCAGGATCCTCGGCATAGAGCCACGATGCCGCATCATCGGCTTGAAACCCGGCCGCGGATATCGGATCAACCCTACCTACATCTGTGACCATTGGGATAACAGTAGGTACATGAAACGCCTGAGGGGGTATTGATGGGTCATAAACTTAACCATTCACACATTCATAATAGCTCAGCCGTCGGCCGTATCCCTTCCTGGATAGAATCTCAGGAAAACCGCATTTCGCTGTCTGTTTTTGCATTTCTTTATAAAGAATCACGACAAGTATCTATGGCCCTCCCGATTTTTATGGGTCCTTCCGGTGCCTTCGGTTTAACACGGTTTCCGCCAGCGCGGGAATTGGGTGCACTTAAGTTTATGATTCTGTTGGAAATTTGGAAAATTGAGGTTGGTATATGACCGCAAAGAAACGAACGCCGGCTGGTGGCGATGACCGGCCCGCTGATGACCAGGACATGAAAAAGATGGTGCAGGACCGGGTTGATCAGGTTAGAGACGAAATCACCCCGGAGGATAAGGCCCCAACGATCACCAGCGAGTACCTGCATGACTGCCTGTTTGCCAACGCCCTGGGCGATGGCACGCTTTATGCTACCCTGTTCCGCAATCGGTTTCTCTATCTTAAGAACAAACAGGAGTGGTACGAGTGGAACGGACACTTCTGGCAACGCGACATTATGAACCGATCTCTGGCCTCTGTCGAGATCCTCGCCAGGCACTATCTGGGCGAGTATAAGAAGATCGCCGGGCAGATTGCCGAGCTTGTCTCCAAAGGTGGCGAACCCGACAAGGACAAGCTTAAGAAGTTAGCGCAGAAACAGCGTGATATTTTGAAGCGCGTCAGCCAGTTACGCGACGATAAGCGCCGGACCGCCTGCCTGAAATTCGCCCACACGATTGAAAACCCGTTGGCCATCTCCGGAGAAGAGATGGATCTGAAACCGATGCTCTTCCCCTGCGCTAACGGAGTCATCAACCTCGAAACCGGCAGGATCAAGCCAGGTCATCCCGCTGATTACCTCACACTCGCCAGCCCGGTAGAATTCCAAGGCATAGACGAGCCCGCGTCTCTTTGGGAAAAGAGCATTCTGGAGATTTTCAACGGGGATAAAGAGATGGTCGCTTATCTCCAGCGTCTTTTTGGCTACACGATAACCGGCCAGATACACGAAAAAGTCTTCCCGGTATTTTATGGTCGGGGTGGCTGGAACGGCCGGTCTCTGATAGTTGAGACAATTAACTATATCATGGGCACCCTGGCTGGATCCGTCCCGGCTGAGATGCTTTTATCATCGAAATATGTGAAAGCCGCCTCCGGACCTTCGCCCGATATCATGAGCATCAAGGGGATCCGGATGGCGTTCGCCTCAGAAACCGACGAGGGCCAGCGTTTCAGCGCCTCAAAAGTCAAATGGCTCACCGGCAAAGACGAATTAGTCGGCCGGAGCCCGCACGACAAATACCCTACCAGATTTCAGCCGACCCATAAGCTGTTTCTGATGACTAATTCACAGCCCGCAGCGCCACCCAACGACAAATCTTTCTGGGAGCGGCTCCACCTGATCCCATTCGACATCTCCTTCGTCAATCGGGACCCGCAGGAGTCCCATGAGCGTCGGGCCATCCTCGACCTTGACCAGCAGATTCTTAAAGAGGCCCCAGGGATACTCGCCTGGCTCGTTCGTGGCTGCCTGCTCTGGCAGAAACACGGCCTCATGCCACCCCGGAAAGTTACCGACGCGACCGAACTGTATCGCAAAAATGAAGATCTCCTGGCCGACTATATCGACGAATGTTGCCACCGCGAACCAGGAGCGAACGAAAAGGCTTCCAACCTCTATAGCCGGTTTGTGAGCTGGTATCACGCCAATATAGGCACAAAAGAACGCAGTGGCACCTGGTTTGGAAAACAACTCAGCCAGAAATATGAGAAATCGAAAATTAAAGGGTGTGTCACTTATCATGGAATTATGCTCTCCGACCGTGGGGAGGGTTAAAGGCTTTTTTATAGTATTCGAAGAAAACGAACACAAACACAGAATAGGATAAAAGTATGGAAAACTATCAAACTATCTCAAAAGCTCCCCATCTATCCCCGGAAAAGGGAGGGTTTGACGCCTTCGGCCGTTTTTCCTTAACATCCCGGAATCAAACAGGGAAGGCCGTAGATAGTTGGATAGAAATTATCTTATCAGGGAGGGTTGGACAGTTCTCCATACTTTTTTCCTCCTAT
>JAFCZZ010000471.1 GCA_019314085.1 Deltaproteobacteria bacterium
CAGGAAAACGCTAAGGACCTTCAATACGCACGGGAACAGGGCCTGTCCGGTGCCATGATAGACCGGCTGACACTTAGTGATGCCGTGATCAGAGGAATGGCGGAGGGCCTTGAACAGATTGCCGCTCTTCCCGATCCGGTCGGTGAGGTTACCGGCATGAGGAAACGGCCGAACGGCCTGCTCGTTCGTAAGAGACGAATTCCGCTCGGCGTCATAAGGATTATCTATGAATCACGTCCAAACGTAACAGCGGACGCCGCGGCCCTCTGCCTGAAGTCGGGGAACGCCGTCATACTGAGGGGCGGATCGGAGGCGATCCATTCAAACCTCGCCATCGCCCGGATACTGCAGGGGGTTCTGCGGGAAACCGATATACCGGAGGCCGCCATACAGATCATCTCCACCACCGACCGGGAGGCCGTCGGTGAGATGCTGAAGCTCGAGGAGTATATAGACCTGATCATCCCTCGGGGTGGTGAGGGTCTGATCCGGGCGGTTGTCGACATGTCAAAGATACCCGTCCTCAAACACTACAAGGGGGTCTGCCACGTCTTTGTGGACGAGAGCGCCGACATCGAGATGGCCGCGGCCATATCCCTCAACGCCAAGGCCCAGAGACCCGGTGTGTGCAACTCCATGGAAACCCTGCTGGTGCACGGCGGCATTGCCGAGGCCTTTCTTCCCGTGGTTGCCGGAAGGCTGCGCGAGGCGGGTGTTGTCCTGAAGGGGTGCGAAAAGACCAGGGCCATCCTTGCCGATATCGAAGCGGCGACCGAGGCCGACTGGTACGAGGAGTACCTCGATCTTATCCTTGCAGTCCGGGTGGTCGAGGATATCGACGAGGCTATGGCGCACATAGAAAAGTACGGCTCTGTCCACACGGAATCGATTGTCACGAGTGACTACAAGAATTCCCAGCGTTTTCTAAGCGAGGTCAATTCCTCGACGGTAATGGTGAATGCCTCCACCCGGTTCAGCGACGGGTTCGAGCTGGGCCTGGGGGCGGAGATGGGAATCAGTACCACGAAGCTCCATGCCTTTGGTCCCATGGGGCTTGAAGAGTTGACGACCACAAAATTTATTATCTACGGTGACGGGCAGATACGGACATGAAGTGGGGACTATTCGGAGGAACCTTTGACCCCGTGCACCTCGGGCATCTGAGATGCGCCCAGGAGGTCCTCGAACTGTTCGCCCTTGACAAGATACTCTTTATCCCCGCCGGTATACAACCCCTCAAGGTAGACAGGGACATTCTCCCCTTTCACCACCGGGAACAGATGATCCGGTTGGCCATTGAGGGCAATCCCTCATTTGCGGTTTCGGACATAGAAGACAGAAGGGGGGGGCGGTCTTACTCCGTCGAGACTGTCAGGCACTTTCTGGACACCGCGCCTGACGGCACCGAGCTCTTCTTTATCCTGGGACAGGACGCATTCCACGGTATCCCTATGTGGAAAGAGTGGCAGGAACTTTTGCGGCTGTGCAACTTCGTTGTCATGACCAGGCCGGGGCACGAGACAAAAGACCTGACAGGTGTTTTCCCTCCTGATGTGGCCTCCCTGTTCCATTATGACAAAGCTGCGGGCGGGTTCAGAGGATCTGCCGATCGCTCTATATTCTTCAGGGGGCTGACCCTTCTCGACATATCATCTACGGACATACGAAACCGTGTCAGAGAGCACCTCTCCATCAGATACCTCGTGCCCGACCCCGTCCGTCACTACATTCTCAAAAGCAGTGACAGTGACTATTTCTCTTGACTTTTCAATGAAATAGTGACAGCGATCAGCACTTAATCCCTAACCGATGGTTGAGAGGGAATTGCCTGTACCAGGAGCAACGTTCGCAGGGGCCGTTGAACAGCGTGTTGTCCGAAGGGGGTTATCTGCGGTACCCGGAGTGGTTCAGGAAATACAGCAAAAAAAGATTCTTTACACATATCGGCATACTGCATGACGGACAGTTCATCGGTGTGCCCGTGAAAAACGATTCCCTTACGATTCCCTTACGATTCCCTTAACACCTTGCCAGAGGTATTCACTCTATTCCAATCAGAAGAAGGACATACGGGGCCATCTGTGTCAGGGGCGTTTTTATTCTTGGCTCTTGGTAAGAGATACCTGCGTGCGGCGGGCCGGTATGTTGCAAACAATCCGGTCACAGCAAAGATCGCAGGAAAGGCGCATCACCATCAATAGTCAGGCGCACGGACTCATCTGTCCGGAGAATCCGTCTTCCGTGCGGTGATGATGGGTGTATAGGGAAGGTAGAGACGGTTCTCGACAGAAAACTGGCGGCACTGCCCGGGGAAGGAACCGGAAAAAAAAATAGTCGCTGTTATTATTGATGACCTCGTAAAAAGTCAAGAAT
>JAFCZZ010000053.1 GCA_019314085.1 Deltaproteobacteria bacterium
GGCGACACCGGGGGGATCGAATTCCTGCACCTTGGCAAGGGTTTCTTCAACGAAGACCGGCTCCACATTCTCTATGGTGGCGATTTCCTCGAGAGTTGCCACCAGGTACCCATCACCGTTCAGGTTGCCTATGATCTGCTCACCCACCCGCCGTTCCACATCGACCAGATGCGACATGCTGAGCTGCCACAGGAGGTGATCCGACAGAGATTTCCCCTTGGTAAGCATATTCTCGAAAGGTGGTGCATCCACATCCTCGCGACTAT
This sequence comes from Deltaproteobacteria bacterium, assembly GCA_019314085.1. The sequence continues at coordinate 267 of JAFCZZ010000053.1, forward strand.
GGGGGACGCCCATGGGCCCAAAATCTTCGAGATAGCTGTCCCAGTCAAAATCCTCCTTTCCATCCCCCTCTCCGGTGATCTCCTTCGTCGTTGCCTCGACCTTCATGTCTTCAATTTCCGGAACGATTTCCGTCTCCGGGTCGCTGTCGCCAGTCCGATCTTCGAGGAGGGGGTTTTCTTCCAGTTCCTGGTTGATGGCATCAACCAGTTCTATTCTCGAAAGCTGCAGAAGCTTGATCGACTGTTGCAGCTGCGGCGTCATAACCAGTTGCTGCGTCAGTTTCAAATTCTGTTTAAGCTCAAAAACCATTATCTCTTCTGCCTTCCATCCGGGAAAGGAGTCCGTTCAGTATGGATGGACAATACCTATAGATCAAAGTCCTTCCCAAGGTAAATCCTGCGGGCGACTTCACTGCCCGCGATAGCATCCGGATCACCCTCGATCAGGATCGTACCCTCGTTTACGATATATGCCCTGTCACATACCTTGAGTGTTTCCCTTACATTATGATCGGAAATCAGAACCCCTATCCCCTTTGACCGCAGGGTACGGATAATGTCCTGGATGTCCGCCACTGCTATCGGATCAATGCCCGCAAAGGGCTCGTCGAGGAGTATGTACTGCGGTGATGTAACCAGTGCTCGCGTAATCTCGACCCGCCTGCGCTCGCCGCCCGAGAGTGAGTATGCCATGTTCTTTGCAAGCCCCGTAAGATCCAATTCTTTAAGAAGTTCGCGCAGTCTCTCCTTACGTTCTCCTTTGTCTATGTACAGTGTTTCCAGAATGGCCATTATGTTTTCTTCAACGGTGAGTTTCCGGAATACCGACGCCTCCTGCGGGAGATAATTGATCCCCCTTCGCGCCCTCATATACATCGGATACTGGCTGACATCCTCACCATTCAGCAGGACATCCCCGCTATCCGGCCGTATCAACCCCACTATTATGTAAAAGGTTGTTGTCTTCCCTGCCCCATTCGGCCCCAGGAGACCGACCACCTCACCTCGGTGAACCTCCAGGTTGATATTATCAACAACCCGTCGCCCATCGTAGGCCTTTACCAGTTCCGTTGCAAGTAGCTTTTCCAAAGATTCAGTTCACCTGATCATGCGATCTGTTGTTCTTGTTATCCTATTGCGTGTCATCCTCGAGTACTTTATCCTTAGGGGTTTCATCCTTAGGAGCGACATCCTTAGGCGTGCTCTCCTTAGGATAGATAGTAGCGGTTACCCTCTTTTTTTTGCCGGAGCTCTCAACAATCCCCCTATTTTCATTCAGGAATACGGTGACCTTGTCTCCCGTGATCACGTTATCCCCCTCCCGCATCACGGTGTTACCGGTCACAACAACCGTCTGACTGGCATTATGGAAGACGGCCTTCTCTCCGGTAACGGTCCTTTCCCCCTTTTTCATATTAACGTTGCCCCTCAGTTCAATCCTCTTTATCTTTCCCGTGTTCATCGTTACGCCGGGTGGGCCCTTTTTGTCACCGCTCTTTTTGTCATCGCTCTTCTTGTCATAGTAGAGATACAGTTTATCCCCATGTAACACCGCATCATCCTGCGTGGCCACGACATTGCCGGAGAAGATCACGAGGGCCTTGTCATCATAAGCCTCCAGACGATCGGAGGTTATCTGTATAGGACTTTTAGAGTCTGTCTTTATGGAACTGGAACTTTCGGCCCCGCACACACCTCCTGGTACGGCAAGGAAAAGGATCACCACAAACAGCAGCAGTATCGGCAAAAATCTCTTTTTCATATATTCAGGCTCCCCATATATACTCATCTCTCTATTGTTGCGATGACACCGGACAACAGGGTTATTTCCTTGCTTTTCAGCGAGAGGTTCATGCCGGTACCTCTCACATCGGCACCGGGACGTGTCATCTTCACGGCATCCTTCGTATGGATCATCCCATCGCCACCGTTATCGGTATAGTGGAGGGTGGCCGTTTCAAAGCGGGCGCCTCCGTCCGAGAGAGCGACCACGTCCCCCTTTATTTCCATATCCTTCGTGTCGGTATGCATGGAACCATTTTTCCCCGTTATCACATAGACTTCGCCATTGGAAAAGAGAAGCCGTATCTCGACATTCTCAAAGAGGGTAACGTCATCTTTTTTGGTATACGTGGCGGTGTCCGCACTGATTTCCCATGTCAGGTCAGGATTGCCCACCTCGGTATAGTGAAAATCCTTTATCTGAAGATCGACCTTGTCCGAAAGGACCTTCAGGGCACTCCCCTCCTTGTGGCTCGTGCCGAGTATATACAGAAACAGCACGCCGGCGAGGAGAATGCCTCCCCCGACGAACAGCTTCTTGGCAGATATTTTTTCCAGCAAGGTTTAATCCATGGAGATCCTTAACAATTGAAGGGTTCGCTTGTGAGAGCTAAAAAAAATGTCCTGCCTGTGCATATCATCACGCAAGCAGGAGAAATATCAAAAACCCGTCTTCTCAAAGCCTCCTGATTTTTTCAGCAAGAAATGTACCATCTAACTGCTACTATGTAAAGCGGAAGTCTCACCCTCCGCCGTCTATCTCATACCGTGCTGTTGCCACGCTCCACGTGCCCTGAGCATTGAGGATCATCTCGCAGATCTCCCTCACGGCACCGGTCCCCCCCTTTTTTTCCGTGACGTAATCAGCCTGATCCCTGACATACCCGGGCGCATCCGCGACAGCGACCGAGAATCCCACCATCCTGAAGGCGGGAATATCCACTACGTCATCTCCCATGTACGCAATACATTCGCCCGACAGTTCCCTCTCACCAAGTATTTCTCTCAGCACCTTTCCCTTGTCCTTTACCCCCTGATACACATCCCTGATTCCGAGTTCATCCGCACGGTATTTCACCACTTGGGATGTCCTTCCGGTCAGAAGCATGACATCGACGCCGCCCCTCATCAGAAGCTTAAGGCCATGGCCATCCCTGACGTGGAAATTCTTGGACTCATTCCCCAGATCATCAATAATGATCTTCCCGTCGGTCAACACGCCATCAACATCCAATATCAGGAGAACAATCTTCTTGAGTTTTTCAGAAAGAGATCTATCCATAATCTGACCTTCTTTTACCTTTCACCGGTTTTTACAAGCCCGTCTATCTTCTTGAGCATTTCAAGAAGATCCGGGAGGGAATCGAGGTAGAGGGAATTGGGACCGTCACACGGAGCGCATTCTGGGTCGGGATAGGTCTCGAGAAACAGGCCATCAATTCCCGTGGCGATCGCCGCGCGCGCCAGAAATACCGCCATCTCCCTGTCGCCTCCGGATGAATCTCCGGCACCCCCCGGAAGCTGCACGCTGTGTGTGGCATCAAAGATAACGGGATAACCCATTTTTCTCACGATGGGAAGCGCTCTCATATCGGCGACAAGGTTGTTGTAGCCAAAGGTCACCCCCCTTTCGGTAATCAGTATGTTGTTATTCCCCGCGGAGGTTATCTTCTCCACTATATTCGAGACATCCCACGGGGCGATAAACTGCCCCTTCTTAACATTGACGATACCGGCAGCCCTGGCAACCGCTGTCAGAAAATCCGTCTGACGGCACAAAAATGCCGGAATCTGCATAATGTCAAGCACCTTCGATGCCTCTTCAATCTCCTCAAAACGATGGACATCTGAGAGGACGGGAACCCCGAGCCCCTCTCTGATCCCCCTGAGGATATCAAGCCCCTCCTTCAGACCGGGCCCCCGGAAGGAGCCTATGGAGCTCCGATTCGCCTTGTCATAGGATGCCTTGAAGACAAAGGGGATATTCAGCTCTCCGGTCAGGTCCTTGAGGTACCGGGCTATCTCCTCGGTCTTTACACCGTCTTCGATGACACAGGGACCCGCGATCAGCACAAACGGGGCATCTCCGCCGATCACCATATCATTCAGAATAATCTGCTTCACTTTTGTCACCCCCCTGACACATGGTGTCTGCTGACGGTATCAGGTTCATGCCGTACCATTCGCGACCGACCTCCCTGAACCCGAACCGAAATTTAAAACTATCGGTGTTTTTGCTGTAGCATCCGAATTCTCATCTGAGGTATCTTGCGCGACGCCTCACGCGAATCGGGGTTAATCTGATACGCGTGAAGATATTCGGCAAGCGCCTCTTCGTACATACCCTTCTTCTCATAGGCCTGGCCCAACCGGTAGTACACCGTATCGTCTTCCCTGTCGTAGCTGAGGGATGCCTTGTAGTTGGCAATTGCCTTGTCCGTGTCCCCCTTCAAGGCATAGGCATACCCCAGACCCGCATACAGGCCGGCCTCCTTGGGACTGAGCTTGATCATCTTCTTATAGGCATCTATGGCCTTGCCGTATTGCTTCCCCTGCAGATAATTATCCGCCAGAATAGTCAAGACCTCCATGGAGGGTTTCTGCGCGGCAAACTTTTCATATTCGGAGAGTGCCTCTTTCTTTTTCCCTGCCCTGTCATACGCAACGGCAAGGTCATAGTGAATATGCTTGCTCTTCGAGCCGTATCGTACGGCCTTTTTATAATTGGCCGCGGAGTCTTTATAGCGCTTCATCTCCCCGTACACAAATCCCATTCTCTCATACAGAAACGCATCTTTCGGCCGGGCCTTTGCCACTTTCTTATACAGGACCATCGCCCTGTCATAGTCTTTTTTTATCAGATAATATTCGGCGAGCCGCAAACGGGCATCAATATCACCGGGTTTCAGTTTCAAGACCTTCCGATATTCCCCGGCCGCCTTCTCGTACAACTTCCCCTTCTCGTACGCCGCGGCAAGGTTGAAGTGTATGACCGGGTCCTTGGGACTGAGGGAGATGGCCTTTCCGTAATTCGCTATCTCCTTCTGCGAGATCCCCTTGTTTCCGTATGCAAGTCCTATATTGGCGTACGCGGAGGCGTTCTTGGGTTGTTTTTTTATGACCTTTCTATACATGACGATGGCATCGTCATTGTTACCCGCCCTGAGATAGGCATCTGCGAGGGCAATCATAACACCCGCATCACCCGGCATCTTCTTCAAGACCTTCTCATACTCCTTGATTGCATCCTTGTACCTGCCCCTCTTCTCGTACGCCTCAGCCAGGTTGTAGCGGGCAGTGGTACTGTCGGGGTTCAGTTTGAGCGACGCCGCGCTGTTGGCAGCCGCCCTCTTCCAGTTTCCCAGTTGTGCGTAGGAATAGGCGATATTCGCGTATGCGACATCGTCCTTGGGGTCGATGGCGATGACCTTACGGTAGGTGGATATGGCCTTCTTGTATTGCTCCGTGGCCATATATACCTTCGAAAGTTCGATGAGGGAGGCAAGATCACCCGGCTTATGTTTTAAGACCTTCTTATATTCCTCAATGCTTTTGGTGGTCTGGCCGGCCTTTGTGTACAGCCTCGCCAGCATCTTGCGCGCGTTGACGTCATCCGCCTTCATCTGAACGGCACGCTCGAGGTACTCGATCTGGGATTTCTCCGTTGTGGACCCCCTTGCGAACCGCAGCCAGTCCTGGGGCATGATCTGTACCTCTATCGGGATATATGCCACAACCTCATCCCTGTGCAGGACCGTGATCCCGAAGAGCTTCTTCTCGTCCGCTATCTTCCCGTCAACCAGTTCGATCCCTTTGAGCAGTACCTCCAGATCGTTTGAGGTCCCTGTCCCCTCGACATCGACCGCGATCCCCCGGTTGAAGAGGGCGTTCGTCGACACCCTCTTTATGACAAATTCGTCGCGGTATGAGATCTCGAACCGGTCATTCTCCTCCAATCTGTAGTCCTCGCCATTCTTTTCGATATCGATGTAATGGAGACGGGGGGTCTTGCCCGCAACGGCAACCAGGATAGCGTCCTGCACCCTTGTCAGGCATGCAAAGCCGCCAATAGTCTTCATCACCGGGGTAAAGGCTATCCCCACGGCAAAAGAGACCAGGACGATAAGAGGGATAATCACCCAGAAATGAAAATTGCGCTTTGATCTGTGAGACCGTTTATCTTTTTTCTTTTTATCTTTCTTGTCTGCAGAGTCGTGGTAGTAATCCATCTCTATCCTCGTGGATGATACTTTCGGTGAATCTCCCTAAGCCTCTCGCTAGTGACATGAGTGTATATCTGCGTCGTCGATATATCCGCGTGACCGAGCATCACCTGCACGGACCGCAGGTCCGCCCCCCCCTCCAGAAGGTGCGTCGCGAATGAATGCCTGAACGTATGGGGATACACCTTCTTGTTGAGCCCGGCCTTTCTAACATATTTTTTTACAATCTTCCAGAGCCCCTGACGCGTCAGCCCGTTTCCCGAACGATTCAGGAAAAGGATGTTCACGGATCTGCCCCCGGCAAGCTTCCGCCTTGCGTCTTCGATATACCGGTTCATACAATCCAGGGCCGTCTGCCCGATGGGAACGATTCGCTCCTTGCTGCCCTTCCCCACGACGATGAGATAGCCCGCCTGCCAGTTTATGTTCCCCATCGTCAGGGTAACCAGCTCCGAGACACGAATCCCCGTCGCGTACAGAAGCTCCAGCATCGCGGTATCCCTCATGGCAAGTGGCGTCTTCGTGCCGGGCTGTTTCAGAAGATGGGTCATCTCCTCGCGATTCAGCGTGTCGGGGAGGTGCATCCACACCTTTGCCAGTTCAATGGAGACTACCGGATTCTCATCAATAATATTCTCCGTCAAGAGGTATTTGTAGAATCCCCTGATAGCCGCGAGCGACCGGTTGATGGAGGTAGTCGCCAGACCGCCCCCCTTGAGATTCCCGAGAAAGGAGATGATCGTATCGGAGGAGATATTCTTGATATCCTTGATCCCCGCCTGTTCGGCAAAGGTCACATACCGGTTCAGATCCCGGCTGTACGCCTCCAGGGTGTTCAGGGAAACGCCCTTCTCAATCGCGAGAAAATCAAGGTATCCGTCGACATGATGGAACATGAATTGTATCCCTCCCATACCGGCGGAAGTCTAAAGGATAGCCCGGCGGATTGCAAGCGTCCTGTCGGCCCGGTCAGTATTCCCTAGATCAGCACCCCCCTTTGTCCATATACCCGCACCACTGAAAGTTATTCGCCGCGATGATCTGGTCGTTCAACGTCCAGAAATCGTACAGATACCCCAGGCCGAAGATACCCCCCGTCAGCAGGTACAAAATCCCCGTGAACCACTTTTCCATATAGATCCGGTGTGCACCGAAGATCCCCAGAAAGGTCAGGAGGATCCACGCAACGGAATAGTTGACCCATCCCTCGGTAAACTGCAGATTCGCCTGGCGCTGGAGCGACGGGATCAGGAAGAGGTCGACCAGCCACCCGATCCCGAGGAGACCGAAGGTCAGAAAATAGACGGTCCCCGAGACCGGCCTGCCGTAGTAGAACCGGTGAGAACCGGTAAACCCGAAGAGCCACAAGACATACCCTATCGATTTAAGATGGGTGTCATTCTCCTTCATCTACTGTCCCTCCTGTCTGCGAATTACGCCCTCCCCGTGAGGCTGTTGTATACCATTCAACGGGAACAATGCTCCGTTGTCAAGGATTATAACGAGAATCTCTCACCGGACGGTTTATGGGAAATCGATGGGATGGTATAAGCTACACATCGTATGTTGGGGTGAGCGCCTCTAGGTTTCCTGCGCGAAACGTGTAACCCGATGGCTCAAGCTTTCTTGTTCACGTACCTCATCAACAAATTTCTCGGCATCACTGATAGTTGTTATTCTGCGGATCTTCTCTCCTTTAAAATGATTCAGCTCGGCACACTCGGCGTCGCAACTTGTCACCAGCAATATATAATCTGCATCCATATCTACGCAATGAACAAACGCTACCT
>JAFCZZ010000472.1 GCA_019314085.1 Deltaproteobacteria bacterium
ACGATGTCGCACGGTTTTTTCAGATCTGCTACCTTTCTCGCACATTTCACGCTCCCTCCTGCCTCGCGCAGGAGGTCGACCTTTGGATATTTTGCCTCAAAGGCCTTCTCCATGGCGGCGAAGGGAACGGAAAGACTCCCGGCATGAAACATAACCACCTTTCCTGAAGGTTCTGCCAGGACTTGAGACGCAGGCAACAGGAACAGTGCAACCCAGAAAGATAAAACAACCAATTTCCATGCATTCCTTCTCATATTTTTCTCCTCTTTCTTGTGGAATATCTATGTTACTTTTGACCGTTCAATAACCGATAATCTCTTTTAAGTCAATATTAGATATAAATAGTTCTTATAAGTAATAAAAGATCATCTTATATCCCTAAGAGTAATTTTGATGCGCCATGGAATGCCGTCAAAGGCGCTCACCCGTGTAAAAGAGAGGTGCCGTTATGTAGGTGCATGACCATGCCTGCGGTGCTGTCAGTCGTGTCCATTCGTTATTGACCACTCTGCTGTTACATGATAAAAACCACTCTTATGGAAGAAGAACTCCTTACCACAAAAGAGCTGGCAAATTTTCTGAGGCTTAACGAGAAAAAGATATATCAGCTCGTCAGAGACAGTGTCATCCCCCATGTAAAGATTGCAGGAAAGTGGTTATTCCCCAAGCGCCACGTCCTGCGCTGGATCGACGAAAATGTTCAGAGGGAAAAGGATATCCTGATCGTCGGTAGTGACGACATCCTTATGGTGAGACTCCTCTCCTTTTATTCTCAGGAGAATTTTCCCGAATCTCAGGCATTCTATTCATCCGTGGGGAGTTTGAGGGGGATTCAGTCCCTGTCGCGGATGAAAGGGCAGGCCTGTTGCACCCATATCCTTGATGTTCAAACAGGTGAATACAATCTCCCCGTTCTCGAAAGGATACTTTCACCCCGGAAGTATGTAGTCGTTCATCTCTGGCACCGGAAGCAGGGACTGATAGTGAAGAGAGGGAATCCCCTCGGAATAAGGGCACTTGAGGAGATCGTAGAAAAGGGAGCTCGATTTATCAACAGAAATGAGGGTTCGGGAACGCGGGTCCTGCTCGAGTACCTGATGAGGGGGAAAGGGCTCGGCGGAAAGGATATCTTGGGGTTTGCCGATGAGGAGGATACCCATATTGGGGTGGCGCAGAAGGTCTTCTTTGGCGAGGCTGACGTGGGTCTCGGTATCGAGTATGTGACACACCTGCTTGCTCTGGATTTTATCCCCCTCAAGGAAGAGAGCTTTGATCTCGTCATTCCCGAGGAGCTGTGGCCCACGGTTACCATCAAGAAGTTTGTCTCCTATCTGGACCCCATCCGGATGAGCAGGTTCTCCAAAAACCTGCCGGGATATAACCTGAAGGATACGGGGAAGGTTCTCTTCCGCAGTTAAGAGGTCTGGAGGGGTCTCGTCTGCACGGTGAGGGGGTCTTCTCTTCGGCTGGCGTATATTCTCTGCATCATCCTGCTTATGGCGGTGCCCGAGATCATCACCTGCCTGCCGGGCCTGATTCGGTAGAGGGCAGGTCTTTGGGTCTACAGGTCATAGAGCCTTTCATCCACGAGGGGCGCCGCCCGCCGCCCTCGTTTTCTGCCTGTTTCCTCCAAGGAAAAGGAGTCGTCGCCGTCGAGGAGGGCTCCCATCTCCTCCTCTATCTTCTCGGGGTCTTCGCCCCGTTCTACCCTGCTCAGGGCCTCTTCCAGCTCCGGTTTGAGCTTGAGTCCCGTTGCCTCGGAGAGCTTCCGCATTATGGCCGCGGCCTGCCGGGGATCGTCCTCGTTCATCTTCCCCGCCTCCCGGCCGAGAATCTCCATCGCCTGTGCCATCTTTGTCTCAGCGATCGGGGGCAGGGTGTCCTCCGTCTCACCCCTGTCTGCTGAGACGACGGAGAAGACCGACATCCGTCGCTGCAGTTTTTTTGCATTGCAGCGGGGACAGTCGGGGACCTTCTCGGTGTTGACCGATCGTGAAAAGAAGCTGTAGATGGTATTACAACGCGCGCAGTAGAATTCGTATATGGGCATATATTTCCTCTCGCAATCCGTTACGCTATGGGATCGATTTATCGTCCAGCTTCGCGAGAACCCCCTTCAGAAATCCCCCGGTGAGTGATCCCTCAGTCCCCGCTACCTCTTCGGGTGTACCGGCGGCGACGATCTCTCCTCCGCCCTCTCCCCCCTCCGGTCCCATGTCGATGATATAGTCTGCCGACTTGACCACGTCAAGATTGTGCTCTATCACCACGACGGTATTTCCCATGTCCACCAGCCGCGCGAGAACGATAAGGAGTCTCTCGATATCCGCGAAGTGGAGGCCGATCGTCGGTTCATCCAGGATATA
>JAFCZZ010000473.1 GCA_019314085.1 Deltaproteobacteria bacterium
GCTGTGTATGTGATATGTAACCCACTCAAGCTCTTCCTCTTCAGGCGGAGCCTCCTCTTCTGGTGGAGCTTCCTCTTCAGGCGGAGCCTCCACCACGCTGACATAGACGCTTCCAGAATCTACGTCTCCGACCTTAACGTGCCATGAGCCGCTCTCCTCGACCGTGTAGTATCCGCCCGGCTCTGGAGGGAAAAAAGCGAATCCTTCCATGTCGGCGTTTGTCTCGTCTATCTGCCTTCCGTCCACAAAGAGCCTTACCTGAGCCCCCGGCAGGTCAGTATGCGCCTGACACCAGACTTTATCGCCCTTGCTAACCTCGACGGTTGAGCCTGCCTCATACCACACTCCCTTGTAGTTCAGCCAGAACGTTACCGAAGGCATCAGAGCCATCTACTGTTTTAGCCTCCCGGATAGGTTTCAGGCGGATAGTACTCAGCCTCCACCTCAGCCTCTGCGTACACCCTATATGTCCCCGGCTCGGTTGGAATCCAACTGAACTCGTAGTAACCATTTGCATCTGTAGTGGTTGATGCAACTCGCCCAATCCCGTCTATGAATAGCTCGACAATCCTGTTCGGTATCGGCCTGCTCTCCTCCTCAAACTCGTACTGCAGCCAGCCGTAGAACTTGAATGTATCGCCCACGTAGCCCTCAGTTTTATCGACGTTGAAGAGCAGCACAGGCTCCCAGCGGACAAGTCTTTCCCTAACTGTTATCGTTAGCTCCCTGCTTCTAACCGTCATTTCTATCGCCTCCTGAACAGCCTTATCCTCAACCTCCAATTAATCGTTTTATCCGAGCCGCTCGTGTTGGTGAACCCCAGCTCCCAGCTGTCTCCCTCCTTCAAAGGCACTCCCAAGAGAACCTCGTTGTTGAGGTACTGTCCCGCAGCCAGTCCAGCACAGTTGAGTCCGTTATCGTACACCTGTTTTCCGTTCCTCTTTATGTACAGGTAGCAGTCGCTGTCATTCGTAACGGCAGCGGACACTATGACTGCATCGTAGCCGTCTCTGATTTTTCCCTCCTCAACCTTAGCCGGGCTGGTTGTACCCGCAGAAATCGTATCTGTATCTGCGTATAGCTCCTCAACTACGGACTCGTCTATATAGTTCTTAACTTCCACGTTCACGCACACACATCCTTTCCTATCCGCCGCAGTCGCTTGGGCTGCGGCTTTGGATAGAAAAAAATAATGGGGAGTTTAGGCTCCGCTGTACTCTCCTTTAGGCACAGCCGCTATTATAAGTATGTCTCTTGCAGTCGTATCTACTCCGAGAACAACCGTGTCCTCGTCGGATAACTGTATCTGGTTTCCGGTCGGCGTAGCCGTTACTACGGATAGGGATGTTACAGTCCCAGCCGCAGTAGCATCGGATAGTGATACTAGGGCTGCTCCGACGAGTTCACGTAACGGTGGTATCCATGCGGGTAGGTCTATGCTGTCTCCGGCTGTCGTTGCTCCCGGCACAACGAAGAACACTTCAACCATTCTATCTCACCCTCCTGTACACTCCGAACAGTTGAACCGCTATTCCACCTGCAGGAATCGCTGTGCCGTTGTCTCTTATCTGGAACTTCATCGTAGTGTTGTTGAATACATGGTTCGCTATTACGCTTGGAAGCTTCTGAGTTGGCTGATAATCGTCGTCGTCTCCGAATGGAAGGGCGTTGTACTGCTCGTTAATCTTCCAGTACGGCTCGTATTCTGGAGCCTCCCACTTCAGCCTGTGGTCGTAGAGTTTACCTGAATCAGCGTTTGCGTGTGGTTTAACTCCGATATGGGTTAACTGAACCTGCTCGTAGTCATGTATCGTCTTGCTGTACAGGTCGTTCCATCTAGACTTACCGTCGGTTGCACTTTCAAGTATGGCGTAGTCGGCGAATATTCTCTTCGGGAGGCTCTGGTCTACTCCACCCGGAAGAGTGGCGAAGTTGTTGATTCCAACTCCATAGTAAGCCATGACATCCGGCGGCTCGTAGAGTAGAATCTTGGCTCTGGCTCTAACCGTGTTGGATACGTCTGAGTCGCCGGCGGTCGCTTTGATTTCGATTTCCACACCTTCGTTGAATTTGGGTGTGAGGTTTCCACGCCTCATCGGATAATCTAGGAGCCTCATGGGCTGCTTGCTTGCTCTATCTCCGTATGGAAGCGAGTTCATTCCGTTATGGTTGCAGAGGAACTTTAAGCCCATGTCCACGTCTTCAGTTGCGATTGAAACGTATTCTAGGTTGCTGGTTTCAGTCGCTGGATCATAGTCCGGCATCACTCCGAGAGCATATAATTCAGCGCAATGTCCGTCCGGAACCTCGTATTCTATGAGGTCGGTTGTCAGTCCGGCTGTTATGCTATCGACTGAACCGTAG
>JAFCZZ010000474.1 GCA_019314085.1 Deltaproteobacteria bacterium
GTGTCACCTTGACCGCATGGCCGGTAATGACCTGAAATGAAGGGATTAGTAACCCGTGGATTGTGTGAACCCGGTCATTGAACCAAGTCGAGAAATGCGCCATCCCTCGCTGGTGGAAATGCCCTCGCACAACTACGTGGGGTTTTGCCGCTCCTGTTTTTACCGCTCGGTCTAGAATGTCCTGGCAATAAAGTTTGAACACGTTCATTTCCGTCCATGTTCTAATTCCCCCCGAAGGCCCGTGGTGCGCCAAATCAAACCACGTATGACCATATCTCACAAGGCCGTGGCCATAGGTCTTCACTTTTAACCTGGGGTAAGCCTTCCGCATATCCCGAGCGATAATTTTCTGCGAGGACGATTGATATTCGTGCAAACTTGTTCCCCACACGAGGCGAACATTTTTCACGTTCTCATGAGCGAGGATTGGCTCCCAATTCTTTATGGCCACCTCGGTCTGATTGAATGGGTCGCTATAAGCCATTTGGCCAGGATACTTGTCGCCCTGGGTCGGGTCGCCCAGATGAACGCCAACGACCGGACAACCATCTGCCAGCCGGAAAAACTCCTTAACGTCGCTCGTGAAATAATCCCACAGCGTCGTCTGGGAGGCAGACATTCGAACCCGCTTCTCCCACGTGTGCATCGTTCCGTTCATGTCCCAATCAAACCCTGTAACGATGGTGTCTGGATTTAGAAGGCCGAACTCATTGCCCCCATGGGTGTCGGTGTGGAAAAGCATAAAACTTCGGTCATGGACTGCCAAGTTACTCTCCTTTGGTAGTTTTGCCTAGTTTGTTTATATCATAGAAACAGCCCACCAACTTAATTCATAAATTAAATGATGGGCTGCGATGGCTAGGAGGGGAGGGCTAATGCAAGAGGATAAAGGCTAAGTAGAACCCGTGCGATAAGGTCTGCCAGGAATAAGCCGCCCACTATCCAAAGCGTTTTAGTAATGCCCCCGGTGAAGCGTTCCACCTTGGACATACGGTCTTTCAGCCCTGGTTTTGAGTTGCCACGGATAGCCGTGTCGTTACGAATGGCCAGCGATTTTACTTCTTTGATTTCGTCCAGAACATCGCTGTGATTTCTGTTGATTGCTCGCAAAATGATTGCTGGTGTTGGTTGTACCATGCTCTAAATCCTTAGTATAGTGTTTCTGATTGCGTTCAGACATCCTTGCGTGTCTGTCTGCGTTGGGGGAGGCGGCTCCGGAACGGTAAGCCGAAGATACTCGTCGAGTTCGCCGTGCGTGCCAAGATAAATGTTTCCGTCCATACCTAGCTTCTCGTTTGTAACGCCGTAATCGGGAGCATAGAGCTTCCATGTGAACTGCTCAAAAGTGTAGTCGCCAGCCGTTCGTCCTGTCTTTCGTTCCCACTCGTCGAAGTCAGCCGAATTGAAATCCGGCTTGTCGTCTGGCCATGTCACCCAATAGGAGATATCCCCGTGGTCGTGAATGTATGGAGCAAAGGAAACAACGTAGTCGTTGAAGTTGGCATAAATCCCAACGTCGCCGGCGAACCTGTCTTGTAGCCATTGGATAATGGCCGCCGCTCGATTGGCGTTCCCGCCCGGGTCAGCCTCGAGGTCGGAGCGACTTGACCGTTCATAGTCCAAATAGATTGCCTGCGCCCCCATATCCAAAGCATTAGCAAGCCAAAGGCGAGCCATGTCACGCCAATCAGCACAATAATTTACATCATGATAAAAACCATACATCAGCTTGCGCTTGATATCAATGGTTTTATTCACCTCAAATGTGGGAACGGTATTCTTGCCCCAGGCGGAACCAACAATAACACCATCAACCGGCGTCGGCGTTTCCGCCGATATCGCTGGTAATTCAGTCCACCCGCCGTAGTCAAGTAATTGTGGAGCCTCGAAGATTTCTATTGGCATTTAGATAACTCCTCCAACTCTAGGAATAAAATCATCCACAGGTTCCTCCCCTCTAGCGATGCAGAACAAGTATGCGCTCATTCTGCTCGGCCCATCCGAAATGCTGCAAGTCAAAGTAATCACCCCTGCGCTTACATCGTCCTCATAAGCCCCATAACTACCACAACCGCCGCCGCCCGTATCGTACATTTCTGTTTGTCCTCCTTCACTATCCCACGGCGAAGCATCGTTTCTTGTTGCCCCAATAAAGCCCCACGCCCCAGCGGATGCCGTCACAGAGAGTGTCCTAGATGAGGTACTGCCTGATACAGATGTGTCCGTGTCCTCTGGTGCTGCTTGATTGACGCCCTCCATCATCCAGACTTTTGCAATAGCACCTATGGAGCTGGTAAAGGTGACGACCGCTTCTAGGGAGCAATCGGACGGCAAATCGTCTTCAAGTATATAAAACCCCCT
>JAFCZZ010000475.1 GCA_019314085.1 Deltaproteobacteria bacterium
CCCGCAGCTGCGTTGAATTACTCCCCCCGCGGACCCTCGACATGTATTCCTTGGTGGAGAAGAGGTTGAAGCCCGCATGCTTGAATGCATGCGTCAGGAGCTGTTCGACCGTCTGAACGCCCTGTCCCGCAGCGCCGCACAGCACAATCGATATGTCGTCCTTCTTTGCCGGATATTTCTTCATCGAAACACCTCAGTGGCAGTATGCCTGTTTCTTAAAGAATAAATCAACGACTGTTAACCGCAAAGATACATCGAAAAAATATCAGTTCGAAGAGGCACGGCGGAGCATTAGCAGGAAAGCAGGGATGGTATGATGTCCGCTCCGCGAGAGAGGATTCACAAATTGAAGATAAATTCTACCATAGTGAGGTTAAATTATCTACCCGTGGTGGCATATATAACCAACTGAAATCCCCACAGTCTTTCACGACAACCCTGCATGAAACGCTCATTCCCAGGCGACCGCCATGTTTCAAGGGGGGATATTCTTTAAAAATGCAGGGTGAAGTCGCCTGAACATGTTCCGCTGTCAAGCATCAGACATCTTTTCACCGGGGGGTTGATATCGTATGGTATCCCCAGGTTTTTAATCCAGCACTCAACACGGTAGATAACGCCGCATTCATAATCATCGATCACGCCCATACCCTGCATCCCCTTGTATGCAAAGCATTCTTCCGGTTTAAATTCCCAATGCAGCACGTTGTCTCTCGGGAAACTCATAGAGGCATTCATGAAATCGGGTATGAAAAATTCGGATACACTGGCAATAAAGTCTTTAAAATCTGCAAAGGTATCGAGCTGTTCCCCCTCAACGCCGAGGAACTTCTTTACTCTGTTGACCTCTATTTCCGCCAGTACCTTTATCGCCGCCTTGTTGATTCTGTTCGTCTTTTCGATCCCCAGTTCCTGCAGACATTCATAAAACCACAGCCCGTCATGTGTCATCCAGCATTTGTTGAGCAGGTCGACTAATTTTTCTTTTTCGGGTACCGTCATCTTGAATCCCTCCCCCTCCAATTAAGATACCACTGCGGCAAAAACAATCTTTTTCTTATTGTTTCACTATACCGTTGAGATGACTCTTGAGAGTGTAAGAGCCGAGATTGCCGACCGCCGGACAGCCGCGTGAAGCAAGTACGAGCGGTAGGCAGTAAAATGAAGTCAGATCCGATCCTCATGTATCCATACTCTCTACGAAAAGGCAAGGGGCAAGTCGGGGCCTCGAAGGGCCCGAGTGATTACGGGAGCCCCGCACCGGGGACATCAACCCGAATGGTCTCGATCCGCCCGGCCCTGTCCCTCTCATACATGCTTGACGTCAGCACAAAGAGGGTTAGACGGTCCGGACCGCCAAGCATGCAGGCAAAGGGTGTGTGTTCCAGTTTGAAGCGGTGGGTTATTTCTCCTCCCTCGCGAACGCGGATTAGCTCCGAGTGGGCATTGGGGGAGGCAACCCATACAGCCCCCTCGGCGTCGAGACAGATGCCGTCAGGGGTAATGCGGTTGGTGATTTCGGCGCGCCGGCTCAGGAGGCCCAGATTGTCAAACTCTGCCCACACGCGTCGATGAGAGAGGGACCCGTCGGATTCGATATCAAAGGCCGTCAGGCGCGCAGCCAGTGTCTCGCCGACAATCAGCGTCTTCCCGTCAGGGGTGATGACGCTCCCGTTGGGGAAGGCCATATCCTCGGCCACGACTCTTGCCTCGCCGTTCGGGGTAACGAGAACGATCTCGGCCGGTCGGTACGGCTGCTCGAATAAAGGGGAGCCGAAGTTTCCGATGTATGCCCTTCCGCTCTGGTCGACAACCATATCGTTACAGTAGGATGACGCAAGGCCGCTCAGATCGGCGAATTCCGACAAGGTACCATTGTGAAGCCTGAGCAGACGCCGATCTGCCATTGAGACGACGAGCAGGGTCTGATCCGGGAGCCAGCCGAGTCCCGAGGGCTGACACGGTACCTCGGCAATCGTCTCGACGGTTCCCTCGAGGTCGACGGTCATTATCTTTTTCATAACAAAATCCGAAAACCACAGTTTCCCGTCGTGCCACCGCGGCCCCTCCGGGAACCCGAGTCCATCAAGTAGCAGGGTCGTTTGTAGCGTCACGCAGATAACCTCCAATTCACGAATATGTCTCGCAGTATCATGGAAGGGAATAAAAATCCAGACCAGATTGTCGCCGCGGCCTGCCCCACTTGCGGCAAGATGCTCGACGATGCGGTCAAGGTTGAAGAAATGGGTGCGCCAAGCAAAGCTAATATAAGCAAGCTGGACAATCCAGCACGTGTAACGGCTAACCACCGGCACGGAACTGAACCATGCGTATGAGGAGGTAACGAATCACGCGAAGCCA
>JAFCZZ010000476.1 GCA_019314085.1 Deltaproteobacteria bacterium
GTGAACCATCGCCCTCTCGAATTACACCACCAAGTGCCTTGACCAGAGACTCAATGTCGCTAAATTTAATATTTGCCTTGGTAGGTTTGGTAAATATGGCTGATAATGTCTCCCGGTGTTTTGCTTTCATAATATACAAGTGGTAGCATATTATGCCACCATGCTCAAGGATGTTTTGAATAACTTCAAAAACAAAATGCTGAGAACGTAGAAAAACTAACCAGAACGATTGGTCTGGTCATAAGGCTTTCCAACATTGCGCATCAGTGGCGCGGGCGGCAGCCCGCGTCCGACTGGATGCGCGGGTTAGGGCATCATTGGTGAGTGTGTTTCCTATCCTACTGTTCAGACACAACCCTCTGCCGTGCTGCCAGTAGCACTGCCACCGTAGCCTTGGCATCCGCAAGCGCTCGATGTTTTGGCACCGGAGCTCCTATGTGCTGAGCCAGCGTAGTAAGTTTGTACGTACCGAGCGACGGCCAAGCCTGTCTCGCCAAGGGCAACGTGTCATAGATTTGGTTGACGAATTTTACCTTAGCCTGACTCGCCGCTTTCATGATGAACCTTTTGTCGAACGGTGCGTTGTGAAAGAAGACCGGATGTGCACCCACAAATACTGCGAATGCCTTCATCGCATCAGCCAATGGCCGTCCCTCGTGGTCGATGGCATCCTGTGTGATGCCAGTGAGCTGGGTTATTTCGTCTGGAACTCCCCGCGAGACACGCACTAGCGTTGAAAACTCACCAACAATGCTTCCGTCTGGTGTCACCTGCACGGCGGCGAACTCAAGCACCTCGTCGGTCTCGACGCTCAAACCAGTGGTCTCGAGGTCGGCAACGATGAACTGTTGATGAGTTGCAGCCCAGGCCGTGTCAAGCACCGTAGCGAGTTCAGCTAAATAGGCTTGGCGTGCAGCAATGCGCTCCTGCCATTCCTTAAAGTACCCGATGTTCCGCCTGACCAGTTCATCCAGCCACTCCTGCATCGTCTTCTGAAGCAGGCCCAGCGATTTCGCGGAGTCGTTGGCGCTGCGCAGTTCACCCCAGCAGTACCGGGCCACTGCATTGCGCTGAATGTGTGGCCACAGAGCATGGAAAGATTGGTGCTCGACAGGCTCGCCGAAGGCCTCGACCAACCACTTCACGTCGGTCTTAGACAGTGATTCGATGCACTGGTAGCCCATGGTTCTGAAGTCGAGCTCGACCGGATAAAGTTCGTTGATATCAACGAATCGAGTCATGTAGTGAGGCTGGGTGCCCTCGAACTTTAGTGATGCTGAAAGGTCTGCAGCAACGCACGCACCATAGAGGGCCTGTAGCAGGTCTTGATATGGTTCCTTTGCCCTACGGTGTTCCCGGATGAGGGCTCGTAGCCCCTTCGCGATAGCACCTGCGCCATGCGGACCCCACTCCTGTGCGGATTGTAGCTCCTTGAGCTTAGCGATTTCGACCGGGACGAAAGGTCGTAGCCACTCATAGGCCTTTTCTGAGTCCTCGCGCCGGCGGCGCTTATGTGTATCTTCGTTCCACCATTGGTCTGCAGTCTTGAGCTCCGGCGGATCGGTAGTCAGCACGAAGGTGTACTCGCGGACGCGCTCAGCGACATCGGCATCAGAGACCTCGGCAGACGGATTGGCTGGGCCGGTGATAGTAACAGTGATGCCGGTCGTAGTTCGGGGCGGAACCTCCTCTGCTGATGCAGTCAACGGGGAAGGCACAGTTGCACCGGTAAGCTTTGAGAGCAGCTTGTCAAAAAGACCCATGTTGCTTTTCTCTCTCCGTAGGAGAAAAGGGGTCTGACCCCTTTTCTCTCTTTTCTCTCTCTTCCATTTTGGCAACAATACTATCCGTTGATTGCTTAACGCCTGTTTAACCTGCGTTTTTTAGAGCGACGAAGGAGCGGCGAAAAACGTCAGGTTGAAACAAATGTTAGAAATCGGTTTTGTGAACCATTCCCTAGAGGTAACTATGTAAGGTAAGTTTCCCAAATTGAATCGCATTTACCCACTTTTCTGATCTTAAATTTTTTAGAGCCTCTGCGTCTTCTTCAGAATGTAGGCAAAACAACGTTTGAATGTTTAACTCCTGACCTGCAATTTTTCTAAATAATGCGTCTTTGTATTTTAAATCTAGGCGGCTATAAAAAGTACTATCAAAAATAAGGAGCCAACGGTCCTTTTTGGGTGTACAACTTATCAACTTCAAAGCGATCTCTAGAAAAACCATTTGCAGTTCTGTGAAGCTTAATGCTCCGTGAGGAACATAGAATTCTCGACCATCTGGCACTAATGCATCTAGTTTTCTATGACCACTTCTTTTCAACTTATAGCCAAAAGTTGAAGTTGCAAATAGCTCTT
>JAFCZZ010000477.1 GCA_019314085.1 Deltaproteobacteria bacterium
GGGGAGGAAAAATCGTAACGGAGAACATCGATGCGGATTATTTCAATGTTGGGCACCTCGCCGAGTTCACTGTCCAGAACATCCACAAGCTTCGGGTCTATTTCAAGGGCTATGATCCCTTTCACCCTCGGTGCGATCATCGCCGTCATGGCACCCAGTCCCGCTCCGATCTCAACCACGGTGTCCCCTTCGCTGATTCCGGAGGCCTCTACTATCCGTGAGGTTATATTGTTGTCCACAAGAAACGACTGACCCAGACGTTTTACCGGACGTATATGGTATTTTTTGAGGATTCTAAGAGGAGATTCCATTTTTTCATCCGGTCTCGGAAAAGATAGTTTAGACAGGATCAACCGGATAAACGGGATTAAAATATCGCAACCGCGCAGGCTCAAGGTTGTTTTACGCGCTCCCAACCGTGAACCCCAATCCTGTATACCCTGCCCGGATTCTTTGTTTCTATCCTGCTATCCTGTCTAAGCTCCGCTCAATCGAGTGGCCACCGGGATACCGCGTTAAGATCCAGATTATCCCTTCGGCCACCACACATGAGATTGTTGCCGACGACGGCGATCATCGCCGCATTGTCGGTACAGAGGACCGGCGGAGGGACAAATCTCTCGACTCCAGGCTCCCTGCCCCCCTTTAAAAACCGTTCGCGCAGCCGGCTGTTCGAGGCCACTCCACCGCACACAACGACCCTCGGAACGGAGGCATTTTCCGCCACCGTAAGCGTCTTGCTGACGAGGACATCTACGATGGCCTCCTGATAACTTGCCACAATGTCGGGCATCTCGTCTGCTTTTATGGGCTCTCCCCTGCCCTTTATGTAGTTCAAAAGGGATGTCTTCAGGCCACTGAAGCTGAAATCGACACTCCTCTTCATCGCACGTGGAAAGGGGATAGCCGAGGGATCCCCTTCCTTGGCCAGCCGGTCTATCACTACCCCACCTGGATATCCGAGATCCAGCATCCGGGCGGCCTTGTCAAAGGCCTCTCCCGCTGCGTCGTCCCTTGTCTGTCCCAGTATCTGAAAGTCACCAAATCTCCTGGCGAGGTAGATATGGGTGTGTCCACCCGAAACCACCAGGGCAATAAAGGGGAAGTCCGGTCCGTTTTCGGTGAGAAATATGGCGGCGATGTGTCCTTCTATGTGGTTCACGCCCACAAAGGGAATGTTGGCGGCACAGGCCATTGCCTTCGCGACCGAGAGGCCGACGAGGAGAGAACCTACCAGGCCGGGGCCTCTCGTTGCGGCAACTCCCTCTATGTCAGACATCGATACACCGGCATCGTCAAGAGCCTGCTGTGTCACCGGTATAATCGCTTCCATGTGCTTCCGGGAGGCAATCTCGGGAACAACGCCCCCGTATCTTTCGTGTATCTCTATCTGTGACGCTATGACGTTGGAGAGCATCTCCGAACCATCGGAAACCACCGCGGCTGCCGTTTCGTCACACGAAGATTCTATCCCTAATACAAGCATCTAGCCTCCGGGCAAGCATTCCCCTAATGTAATGACAAACTTTGAACTTGAAAGTTGGCATGGATGGGGTATATAGGAAAGCCGTTTGTTTGTAAATACAAAACAAGGACCCCACGGATGGAGAAAGAATACGATTTCCTGGTTCTGGGCAGCGGTATAGCGGGTTTGTCCTTCGCCATAAAGGCGGCGGAGTTGGGAAGCGTCGCAATTGTTACGAAGAAGAACAAGGTGGAATCGAATACGAATTACGCCCAGGGGGGAATCGCCGCCGTAACCGACAATGACGACACCTTTGAGTCTCACATACAGGA
The DNA here is from genome assembly GCA_019314085.1 of Deltaproteobacteria bacterium. The sequence goes on from JAFCZZ010000477.1 coordinate 1,798, forward strand.
CACGCTGAAGAGCGGGGCGGGTCTGTGCAAGGAAGACGTCGTACGATTCGTCGTAACGGAGGGTCCCGAGAGGATTAGTGAACTTATCCAATGGGGCGTTCAGTTTACAAAGGCGAAGGAAGCGGATGCCTATGACCTCGGACGGGAGGGCGGACACAGCCGCAGGAGGGTCCTTCACGCAGAGGACCTCACCGGCAGGGAGGTGGAGAGGGCTCTGATCGAAAAGGCCGCCTCAAAGAAAAACATAACGATCTATGAAAACTTCTTCGCCATTGACCTCATATGCAGATCGAAACTTGCCGGTGAAAAAGGGGAGAAAGACCGGTGTCTCGGGGCCTATGTCTTCGATGCGGACGAAAACACCGTCCACACCTTCAGGGCAAAATTTGTCATGCTCGCCACGGGAGGATCGGGGAAGGTCTATCTGATTACCACAAACCCCGATATAGCTACGGGGGACGGCGTCGCCATGGCCTACCGCGCCGGGGCCGAGATCGCCAATATGGGATTTATACAGTTTCATCCCACCTGCCTCTATCATCCCGACGCGAAATCCTTC
>JAFCZZ010000054.1 GCA_019314085.1 Deltaproteobacteria bacterium
GAGAGACGAACTATATCGTAACCGACGGCAGGTTCTCCGGATACAGCGTCGGTCCGTCCATCGGGTATCTCTCGCCGGAGGCGGCAGACGGAGGAACGATCGCCCTCGTTGAAGACGGCGATCTGATAGAAATCGATATCGAAAGGAGGGTCCTCGAACTCAAGGTATCGCCGGAAGAGCTGGAACGGAGGCGGAAAGCCCTGGTGATGCCCGAAAGCAAGCACCCCCGCGGGTACCTCGATACCTACGCCAAGCTGGTGAAACCGGCTCACAAGGGGGGCGTGGTGGAAGCGTGACAGGCTGAACAGAATCAGATCCGTGAAATGAGGTGACTGGAAAAATGACGAGGGCCAAGGGAGGTTGCGGGGATGCAAAACGAAGAGCTCGAAACAAAAACCGGGGAGATTGCGGATCTGATCCGTGGCGCCCGGCGGATCGTGGTCTTCACCGGGGCGGGGATCAGCACCGAATCGGGTATCCCCGATTTTCGCTCGCCCGGCGGGATCTGGACGAAGTTTGATCCCCGGGAGTTTACCTATCAGCGATTCGTCGGTGATATCGATGTGCGACGCCGCGCCTGGCAGTTTTTCCGCGCCATACCCTGGACGGATGTACAGCCCAACCGGGCCCACTACGCCGTCGCCGAACTTGAAAAGATGGGAAAACTGGACTGCGTCATCACACAGAATATCGACGGTCTCCACCAGATGGCGGGCACCTCCCCGGACCGGGTGATCGAGCTGCATGGGACGACCCGGTACGTGATCTGCCTGGACTGCAAGAAGCGCTGGACCCGCGAGGAGATCGAGGGGTGGCTTGACGACGGCGTGGAGATACCGATGTGTGACGCCTGCGGCGGCATCATGAAATCGGCCACCATCTCGTTCGGGCAGTCCATGCCCGTTGAGGAGACACGGGAGGCGGAAGAGCGGTCCCGCCGGTGCGACCTGTGTATCGTAATCGGCTCGTCCCTGGTCGTCTATCCCGCCGCCTACATGCCGATCTACGCCGCCCAGAGCGGGGCCAAACTGGTCATCATCAACCATGATCCGACGCCCTTGGATACGGAGGCCTCCATTGTCCTGAATGCCGGTGCCGGTGAGGCCATGGTGCGGATCCTCGAGCAGATCAAGGCCGGGCTCGGGAAAAACTGAGCGCAGACAAAAAAGGCCGGAGGTGCTGTATGCCACCTCCGGCCCGTTGTGTTGTTTCCTTTTGTCCCGTCTACTGTTTCATCAGCTCCACTCCCAGATCGAAGGCCTTGAGATTGTCGGCCACCTTTTCCTCGGGAAGGCTTCTCGATATGACGGCCGTAAAGTCGTCCCGGCCGACGGGCAGGTCGCCCACGGCCGACAGGGCGCCGATCATGATGATATTTCCCAGGATCGAATTGCCCAGCTTGACCGCCTCATCGGTGGCATCGATAAACCAGGCATGGGCCGACAGTTTTTTCAGTGTCTCCTTGATTTCATCGAGTGTCGGATAGGAGAGTTTTCCGGCTATGACGCCGGCGGGGTAGATGGCACGGGTGTTCGTGAGGACCTTCACCGCGGGATTGCCGTACCCGGCAAGCACCCGGACCGCCTCGATCGGTTCGAGCGTGACCACCACGTCGGCCTTGCCTTTCGGGACCTGCGGACTCCAGGCCGACAGGGAGGATACCCGCATATGGCTCATGACCGAGCCTCCCCGCTGTGAGGCGCCGAAGGTCTCTCCAATGGTGACGTAGTACCCTTTCTCCACCAGCATATTTGAAAGCACACGGGAGGCCATGACGTTTCCCTGGCCGCCGACACCGGTAATGATAATATTATAGGGGTCCTTTGTTAATTGTTTTGCAGTCATCGTTTAGGCCACCTCCTCCCGTTTGATTGCCCCTTGGGGACAGATATCGGTGCAGACGCCGCACCCAACACAGATAACCTCGTCAATCTCCGCCTTATGCTGTGCCTCATTCCAGATGAGGCCGGGACACCCGAATATCCGGGTACAGAGGCGGCCGCAGCCGCACTCCTCTCCCACGCAGAGGGTCTGGTCGACATGGACATCATAATCTTTTTTGCCTTTCCTCTGGGGACTGAGGGCGCAGGCCTTGCGCAGGATCAGCACCTTGACGCCGCTCGCATCCTCAATCAGTTCGTTCAGCGTCTCCCGGGTCCCCTCCAGGTCGAAGGGGTCTCTGATCTCGACCCGGGCGCCGATGGCCTCGCATATCCTGGCGATATCGACACTGGGGACCTCCTCACCGAGGACGTTGTGATCCAGACCCGGATGGGGCTGGAAGCCCGTCATTGCCGTGCCGCTGTTGTCCAGCACTATGAGGGTGATATCGGACTTATTATGAACGGCATTGACGAGGGCCGGCATGACGGCATGATAAAAGGTCGAATCCCCGCATACTGCCAGGATGGGCTGGTCCATTCCGAACTGTCCCAGCTTCCCGAAACCGCTGGCGACCCCGGTCCCCGATCCCATGGCATGAAGGATCTTGATCGTCTCAAACCCCGTGGACATGGCAGCCATGGAGTAACACCCGATATCACCGCAGACAAAACCCTTCCTGCCGTCCATCTCGAGGGCGTTGTGGATACTGAAGAAGGACGCCCGGTGTGGACAGCCGGGGCAGAAGACCATGTCCCGTGCCGGAGCGCCGGAGACGACGGAGGACTGGGCCGCTTGGTCGTATTCCTCCGGAACGGGGGTGTAGTCGATCCCCAGGACGGTGCTCAGGGCCGTTATAACCAGATCGGGATTCAGCTCCCCCGTCATGGGGATGATCCCGTCATTCTTCCCGTAAAAGGTCTTGATACCGATCTCACCGGCCTGTTCGGCGGCCAGGATTTTCACATTCTCCTCCAGGAAGGGGAGGACCTCTTCCACCACCAGGACCCTGTCCGCCTGCGAGAGGTGTTTTACCATTAGCTTCGGGGGCAGGGGCCAGGTTGTCCCCAGTTTCAGAAGGCCCACGCGGTCTTCCACGCCGAGGACGTTGATTGCCTCCTTGCTGTAGAGATAGCAGGCGCTGCTCGTGATGAGGAGGAGCTCCGGCCTATCCGGCCCTTCATAGGTATTGAAAGGGCTATCCTCGAATATCTCGCGCGCCTTCTTGACCTTTTCCTGCTGCTGCTGGTGCTTCCAGGCCACGGGGGCACTGATGACGATCCCCTCGTCCGGATCGAGGATAAAACCGTCGAACTTGAATTCGGCCGTCCGTTTCTCATCGGAGAGCTTTCCGTAGGTGATGTTTCCGCTGGCGTGGGACATGCGGGTCACGCTTCTCACGACCACGATCTGTCTGAGCTCCTCCGACAGTTCGAAGGCCCACTTTGTCATCTCTTTGGCCTCCTGGAAGGTCCCCGGTTCGAGGAGGGGGATCTCCATAAGCCGCGCGAAATAACGGGAGTCACCCTCGTTCACGCTGGACAGGGCCCCCGGATCCTCGCAGGTTACCAGGACAAAACCTCCCCTGGTTCCCGAACCGACAAGGTGGAGCAGGAAATCAGATGCCACATTCACGCCGTTCTGTTTCATGACGCAGAGCGCCCGCAGCTGAGCGAAGGACGCCGCCGCCGCCACCTCGAGGGCCACCTTCTCATTGACGGACCACTCGACGTAGAGGTTGCGTTCCTTTGCGACCTTCGATAAGCTCTCGATGATCTCCGATGATGGTGTCCCCGGATACCCGCTGGCGACATTGACGCCCGCCTCCAGGGCGCCCCGGACGATTGCTTCGTTCCCCATAACCAGGTATGAAGCGCCTTCTTTCGTATCAATCAAATAGGACATCAGTACCCTCCCTATGCAGTCAGCCGTTCAAGAACTTTAACACTCATTCTCAGATAGGCCTTCGTCTCATCATCGGTCGTGTTGATCATGCTTTCACCCTGTGCCTTTACGAGGCCGCGCCTCTTTTTGTTCCCGGCGGCCCAGATCAGGTGCTCGAGGTTTTCCTCCGGCATCGACGAAAGGGTCAGATATCCTTCCTTCTCGGCCTCCTCAACGATCTTCCTGCCCCGATCCGTCCTGACAATCAGCGTGTTCATATCGGGGCGGCCCTCCATTACCCCCACGGAAAGGTCGGAAAACTCGGAGGTCATGTCGATGCAGTAGGAACACCCGTTCGGGACGAGCTCGCGGATTTCGTTCAGTGAAACCTCCAGTTTTGTGCCGTTGTCCCCGAAAACCTCCAGGATCTCCGATGGAGGGGGGGGTATGTCGATCTTTCTGATCCGGCCAATCTCGATCCTTTCGGCGAGGAAGGGTTCGAAGAGTCTGAAATCGATTGCCCAGGTACAGAACAGCCCGATAACAAGCCCGAAGGGGTCCACAAAGTCATCGGTCTGCAAAGGATTCGAACGCATCAGCGCCGCGGCCATTACCTGACAGGGGGTGCCGACAAGGCCGATATTCTTATGTCCATCCTTGACTGCCTGATTCACCGCCGAGAGCGTCGGCGCCGCCGTATACTTTGAGGTGCTGCAGGCAAGGGCATCCTCCGGGTCGGTGACAAAACGGGGAACGGGCAGGAGCCCCTTCCGGTCTGTCAGGGCCGCTCCGTCGATATATCCCTTCTGGAGGGCGAAATAGGTGAGGGCCGACACGACCCCGCCCGCCTGTGAATCGATATCCTTTAGCCGGTCACCGGCCTGTGCAGCAGTGATCGATTGATAGGAGCCGAGGGGATTGCCGTCATACGGTTTGCCGAAGAGGAGCTCAGAGAGTCCGTCGAGATCGACCTCTACCTTAGGACAGTAGGCGAAGCACCGTCCCTCATCGATGACGCAGGGAAAGAGAATCGCCGTTTTACCACGGTACGACTTGCAGTAGGGACACAGATCGATACAGGCCCCGCACCCCGTGCAGAGACGGGTCTCAAGGACATACTTGCGAAGCTCCTCTTGCCCCCTCTTGAGAACTTTTTCTTCCATCCGATCAGACCTCCCTCGGGTTTCAATAGCAATGATGAATAAAAAATATCCCCCATATAGTATATCGGGAGCTATACGTACCTGTTTCTTTTTGGGGTGTCAATCATTTCTTGGGTTGCGCGGAGGGCCGTTCCACCTATCTCTCTCGGGAGTGCGGATCTGAGGGTTTTCAGGCAGAAATCGCCGGGTCTCTGCCGAGTCTTTGCAATGGACACCCTCCTTTTTTTATGGTAGTTACCTGCAAGGATTTCAATAGCCTGTGCCGAATAAGATGCGGAGATCTTTATGGATATAAAAAGAGTAGGAATTATAGCGAACAGCAGCAAAGAAAAGGCCCCCGAGTACGCACTGCGGCTTGCCGGGTGGCTCTCGGAGAGGAAAGTCGAGGTCCTCTTCGAGAAAGAGATAGCGGCCAAAACTGATATGCCCGGGGTTTCCGGGGATGATCTGGCCTCGGCGGTGGATATGCTGGTTGTCTTTGGCGGTGACGGGACGCTCCTCATGGCGGCGCGCCTGGCGATGGGGTCTGATGTTCCCATTCTGGGGATCAATATGGGCGGGTTCGGTTTCATGACGGTGGTCAACCTGGACGAGATGCTCGGCGCCATGGAACTTGTCCTTGATGGAGAATACAGCACATCTGAGAGGATGATGTTGAGCGTGTCCGTGGAAGGCGCGCGGCATCCGGCCCTCAATGATGTCGTCATCAACCGGGGGAACCTGTCCCGGATGGTCAACCTGGAGACCTTCGTTGACGGAAAGTATCTGAGTACCTTCAAGGCAGACGGCCTTATCATATCTACCCCTACCGGTTCCACCGCCTATTCTCTCTCTTCGGGGGGTCCCATCGTCCTGCCGGAGCTGAACTCTATTATTATCAATCCGATCTGCCCGCACACCCTGACGAACAGGCCCCTGGTGCTGCCCCCTGATTCTGCAATAGAGGTGATCGTGTGGACAAAAGAGGGGAAGGCATCCGTGACACTCGACGGGCAGGACCTGTTTATACTGAAGTCGGGTGACAGGGTGGGCATCCAGAAATCAAAAAACCACATAAATCTTGTAGAATCTCCCCATCGCGATTACTTGGAGATCCTGCGAACCAAGCTGGGGTGGGGCGGATTGCCCGGATAAGATGCTGACGGAACTGAGCATAAAAAATTTTGCCATCATCGATGAGCTGAATGTCTCCTTTACCGGGGGGCTGAATATGCTGTCCGGAGAAACGGGTGCCGGTAAGTCGATTATCATCGGTGCGGTGAGTCTTCTCCTGGGAGACCGGGCTTCGAGCGATCTTGTGCGCTCCTCCGCGGAGTCCGCAGTCGTTGAGGCCCTCTTTGACGTGAGTGGTAACGAAGAGGTGCAAAAGAAGCTGAAAGATGCCGGGATGGAGGAAGGCGACGAACTGCTGCTCAAGAGGGTGGTGTCGAGGGAAGGGCGCAACAAGATCTATGTCAATGGAAGCTCGGCGACCCTGGGGATGCTCGCATCGCTCGGAGAACTGCTTGTCAATATCTGCGGCCAGCGTGAGCATCAGGTCCTCCTGGATGTTGACAATCATATCGACATCCTGGATACCTTTGGCGGGCTGATGCCCTCCAGGGACGAGTTCTACGATCTGTACACCGACTGGCAGGGATTGAAAAGGAAACTGGGGGAACTGGAGGCCAGAAATAATGAGAAGCTTCAGAGAGAAGAGCTTCTGCGGTTCCAGTTGGATGAGATCGAAGGGAGCGATGTCAAGATCGGCGAAGACATAGCCCTCCAGGACGAGAAGAGGATACTGGGCAACGCGCAGAAGCTCGATGAATACGCAAGTCGGGCGCATGATACCCTGTACGCCGCCGAGGGTTCGGTCCTGGAGAGGCTGGGTGGCGTTGTCGACGATATCAAGGAGATACGAAAGATAGATCCCGGTCTGAAGGTCTCGGAAGAGGATCTGGAATCGGTGTTTTTCAGTCTTGAGGAGATTTCTTTTGTGCTCCGGGATTACGTGAAGGACATAACCTTTGACCCGGCGAGACTGGAGGCGATCGACGATCGGCTCGAATACCTGGGAAGGCTCAAGCGCAAGTACGGCGCGACGATAGAAGGTATCCTGCAAAAGAGGGAAGAAATAGCAGAAGAACTGGAGGGGATCGCCTATCTGGGAGAGGAGATCGCCCGCCTCTCCGAGGAGATTGGCCGGAGGGAAGAGGTCCTTCTCAAAAAGGCCAGTGACCTGTCCGCAGGGAGGAGAGACGCTGCCGCAGCCTTAAAAGAGACGATAGAGGGTGAGATCCACTCGATGAGGATGGCCGATACGGTCTTCGAGGCCCAATTCGCAAGCCCTCTCGGAGAGGGGGACGTCTCTTCCTTGAACCCGAAGGGCATTGATGAGGTGGAGTTCTATCTGTCGACCAATGTGGGCGAAGAGATGATGCCTCTAAACCGCATAGCCTCCGGGGGGGAGCTGTCCAGGATAGTCCTTGCCGTGAAAAAGGTGCTGGCGGGAACCGGCGCGGTCGGCACGGTCGTGTTCGACGAGGTTGACAGCGGGATAGGAGGGGCCGCGGCGGAGGTCGTGGGGGAGAAACTAAAGGATGTATCCTGTCACCATCAGGTTATCTGCATCACCCACCTTCCGCAGATAGCCTGTTTCGGAGACACACACTTTCTTGTCTCCAAGAAGGTGCAGGGGGAACGGACTAATGCGGGCATGGATCTCCTTTCGGAGGAGGAACGCCTCGACGAGATTACACGGATGCTGAGTGGTGTTGAGATGACGGAAAAGACTAGGCAGCACGCGTCCGAGATGCTGAAGATGTCCAGACGATAAGAGAGTGCAGCGAAATCGAAAGACGGGTGTGGGAGATGCTGAGAAAGGCAAAGGTAAGCGACGCAAAGATAATCCATCAGATGATCAATCTTTCTTCAAGCAAGGGGGAGATGCTTCCGCGATCGCTGATGGATCTGTACGGCGGTTTGCGGGACTTCTTCGTATATCTCGACGATGAGGGATCTCTTGTCGGTTTCTGTGCCATGCACATCTTCTGGGAGAACCTGGCGGAGGTACGGTCCCTGTACGTACGGAGCGAAAA
>JAFCZZ010000478.1 GCA_019314085.1 Deltaproteobacteria bacterium
CAGGCTCCAGCCCGATGTCTGGCAGTGGGTCCTGAGCATGGCGGATTTCGGATTCTGGGGGTTAAACTGGCTGATCAGCTCATGCCAGAGAAAGCGGGCCGCCCTCAGCATGGCAATCTCCATGAAGAAGTTCATCCCGATCCCGAAGAAGAAGGAGAGCCGCGGCGCGAATGCGTCGATGTCGAGTCCCGCGTCGAGGGCTGTTCTGACATACTGGAGCCCGTCGGCCAGTGTAAAGGCAGTCTGAAGGACGGAGTTCGCTCCGGCCTCCATCATGTGATAGCCGCTGATACTGACGGTATTGTACCGGGGCATATGCTCCGAGCAGTATCCGATAATATCCGAAACGATCCTCATGGAGGGGCCCGGCGGGTATATGTACGTATTTCTCGTGAGATATTCCTTGAGGATATCGTTCTGTATGGTCCCCGAAAGCTTGTCCTGCGGGACCCCCTGCTCCTCTGCCGCGACGATATACCCCGCGAGGCAGGGAAGAACGGCACCGTTCATGGTCATGGAGACCGACATCTGATCCAGCGGAATCTGATCGAAGAGGACCTTCATATCCTCCACGGAGTCTATTGCGACACCGGCCTTTCCGATATCGCCGACCACCCGGGCATGATCGGAGTCGTATCCCCGGTGTGTCGCGAGATCAAAGGCCACCGAAAGCCCCTTCTGACCGGCGGCGAGATTTCTCCGGTAAAATTCATTCGATTCCTTTGCCGTAGAGAATCCTGCATACTGCCTGATCGTCCACGGCCTCTGGGCGTACATGGTTGCCTGAGGACCTCTGCTATAGGGGGGGATCCCCGGAAGGGTGTTGACACATTCCAGTGCCTCAAGGTCTTCGGCCGTGTACAGGGGTTTTACCGGGATTCCCTCCGGGGTCATCCAGTTCAGGGACTCAATCGGCTTTCCCTTTAAACCCTTTCCTGCGAGTTCCTGCCATTTCTTTATATCCAGATGTTCTGACATGATTCTATTCTTCCCTTCTTGAAACCTCGCATTGTACTGTTCCTCGTACAAAACTCTTTGCAATGTCAAGGAATTAATTGCTTCTCTGCCCTTTTACAGAGGAATATTTCCGTGCTTCTTATAGGGGCGATCCTCCTCTTTGTTCTCCAGCATCTTGAGCGCGCTGATAATCACCGGCCGTGTCTCGCTCGGCTCGATAAGCTGTCCGACCATACCGCGCGCGGCTGCCTGATAGGGGGTGGCGAATTCTTCAATATACTCCTCTTTCTTCTGCTGCTTCACCTCGGGCGGTTCACTGCGGAATATAATGTCTGCCGCACCGTCCGCCCCCATCACGGCAATCTCGGCCGTCGGCCAGGCAAGAACCATGTCGGTACCTGCCTCACCGGAACACATGCCGAGGTACGCTCCGCCGTAGGCCTTGCGGACGACGATCGTTATCTTCGGGACCGTCGCCTCGGGATACGCGTACAGCAGTTTGGCCCCGTGTCGGATGATCCCTCCGAACTCCTGATTGATCCCCGGCAGGTAACCGGGGACATCGACAAAGGTCAGAAGCGGTATATTGAAACAGTCACAGAAGCGGATAAAACGGGCCGCTTTGTCGGAGGCATTGATATCCAGACATCCCGCCATGGCAAGCGGCTGATTCGCTATGATTCCGACAGGAGATCCATCCATGCGGGCAAAGCAGGTAATGATGTTAGGAGCAAAGAGGGACTGACTCTCGTAGATCTCGCTGTGGTCCACCACCAGCTTTATCAACTTTTTCATATCATAGGGGCGTTTGCTGCTCTCGGGAACGATCGTGTTGAGCTTCTCCTCCCGGCGATCGACCGGATCATCACAGACAATAACGGGTGGCCGCTCGTTGTGGCTTGACGGCAGGTAACTGAGCAGCTGTTTGATCTGGGCGATACATTCCTCGTCACTGTCCGCCATAAAGTGAGAATTTCCGCTCTTCTGGTTGTGCGTTATGGCGCCCCCCAGTTCGACGGCGGAGACCTCTTCGCCCGTTACGGACTTCACCACGACCGGACCGGTTATGAACATCTGGGCGTAATCCTGCTTGACCATATAGACAAAGTCCATCAGCGCCGGCGAATATACCGCCCCGCCCGCCGATGGCCCCATAATCGCACATATCTGGGGGATGATACCGGAGGCCATGGTATTTTTGTAGAATATCCTTCCGTAGCCGGCGAGCGCATCGACGGCCTCGTGGATACGTGCCCCGCCGGAGTCGTTCATCCCGACGACCGGGCACCCCACTTTGGTGGCCTGCTCCAGGCACTTGACAATCTTGGTGGCATGCATCTCACCCAGCGATCCGCCCATGACGCCGAAGTCCTGGGCGTATGCGAATACCGTC
>JAFCZZ010000479.1 GCA_019314085.1 Deltaproteobacteria bacterium
AGGGCCATACTTCACCATTGGATTTGATGTAAACGAATCCCCGCCCGGCGGCACAACCGTGAAATACCTTTTCCGCGAGTTTAAGCGATATGCCGGTATTCATCCCCTTTTTCTTGAGTATATAAGGCCAGTATTGCGGACCGGCTACCGGCTCTATTATGGTTTTCACATTTTTCTGTTTCGATGATATGAGTTCTCCGAGTTCTTGATTCGCTGACTTTTTAAGGGTAGCCTTTTCAATCTTTTCGCCTCTGCCGACGGCAACCAGTTGATACATAAGCATAATGCTCGCATCCTGTTTGTCCACAAAATCGATCAGCTCCGGCAGATAGGGCATGTTGATCTCCATGGCCGTAGCGTTTATCTGAAGGAGAATGCCGGCTTTTTTTGTCGCTTCCATTCCCCGCAAGGCAAGATCGAAGGCGTCGGGACTGTTCCTTATATGGTTATGTACCTCGGGATTTGCCGCATCGAGACTGATCGCGTTGCAGACAACGCCATGTTCCTTCAGCCTGAACGCCATTTCTTCATCGATCAATGTTCCGTTTGTGGCGATAATATTGGCGAAACCGGCGTCTTTTGAATGCTTGAGGAGTTCAAATATGTCGGGCCTGACAAGAGGTTCCCCGCCTGTATAGACAAGGGTGCGAAACCCATCGACCTCTGCAAGACCGTCAATCAGCCTTTTCCCCTCATCCGTTGAAAGATCGTCCGGATTCGGTTTTCCGCTCGAGGCGTGGCAGTGGATGCATCTCAGATTACATGCCGATGTTACTTCCCAGGCGGGATGTCCGGGGTAGCCGATGCATCCCATGCCCATAGCGCCATTAGAAACGGGGATCGATTTTAAGGCATCATGGAAGAGCCAGTGCGGTAATTTTCGCCAGCCGTTCAAGTATCCCATAAGCATGGCGCAACCCATCTGCCTGAATAGAAGGGATGGCGGCCAGAAAAAGGGCTTTATCTTTTTGGAGTCTGGAGTTTCTGAATTCATACGTTTTGTCGAATCTAAATAAATGCAAGTATATAAGAGCCTGTCGTGCCGAGATTTACGGCAATATTGAGCCCGCAGAGAACTTCAAGCGAGCTGTGTTTTTTGTATTTTCCATTCAATACGGCGACAACAATAACTGCCGATAGAACCATGACAGGTATATACAAATAAAGGGCCTTGAATGGGACGCCTGCTTTAAGAGACAGAAACATGGCTATCCATGCAAGTATGGATACTGCCGAATAAATCGCGACTCCTCGTTTTATTCCCAGGCGAACCAGCATGTTTTTCTTGCCGGCCTTTTTGTCTGCCGGATAATCAGGAAATTCATTGAGCAGGATCACATTGAATATGGTCATTCCGATCGGCAATGCAATCCAGTGGATGATTGGGTTTATATAACCCGTTTGGATATAGAATGCAACCGCTACCGGAAGCCATCCATAGCAAAGCCCTATAGTGAGTTCTCCCAGCCCGCTCGATACCAGCCGGACAGGTTTTGTAGAATAGAAAAAACCGAAAAATAAACCGGCGGCGCCGAGCAATATGGTATACTGCCCGGTTTTGAGGCCAAACTGAAGGACAAGGCCGATAATGCCGGCAATCGTGATGGAAACAAGGCTTGTCCACAGGGCAGCCCTGCGCGGGATAATTTCCGATGGAAACACCCCTGACCCCCCGGCAAACCTGTTCTTGTGTATTTTTTGGGATATTATATCTTCTTGATAGTCGGAATATTCTCCGGAGTGATATGTGGAGAGCATGGTAAGGATTACGGCCGATATACCGAGGATAAAGACGGTTGCATCGAAGGTGTTTTCCAGTCTCCATGCCAGCAAAGCGCCAAGGATAAAGGGAAACATGCCCACGGTATGGAAAGGCGGTCTCGACAGTTTAATCCAGCCGGATATCGTTGTTGTAATATTTACTGTTTTCCTCATGGATAAGAAACTCCAAACATGAAGCGCTGCGTAACTGCTCAGGTGGATAGGCTGAAGGCCTGCCTGCGCCGCAACGCGGCAGGCAGGTTGAAGGTCAGGGGTCAGAGACTCGTTCCCACGCTTCTGCGTGGGAACGCATAAGAACACAAAAAATGATTTTTGTCAAAAGGGTTTCCGGGCCGTCAATCCTCTGCCTGTGCCGCCTATCCCGACAAGTCGGGACGTAACAGGGGTACGCACAGGCAGACGGCAGATAGAAAAATAGTCACTGTTAGAATGTATAAGAATTGATTTAAGTAGGAAGCCGCCGATGGTATTGATAGCTTGAGGAACAAGCTGCCGGAACGGCATAGCCGTCCGGAATCAAATTATCCAAAGGAGGAATTGACGGGACCATTGCTCAACAGGGAACCGTCGCAGCCGAACGCACGGCACTGAAGGGATGGGTGGCGGGGCTGCCCGGCCCTTGGATTGGGGCTATGGAGGCGACCATGTTCACTGGCTGGGTCTATGATTTTCTGAGACCCCATGCTGTGGATCTGAAGGTTGCTCACCCTGAGATGCTTAAGGCAATTACGGCGGCGAAGAAGAAAAATGATCGTGCCGATGCGGAGAAGATAGCGGATCTGCTACGGGTCAATCTCCTGCCGGAGTGTCATATGCTCTCCGAGGAGCTGCGGGAGTTACGCAGGGTTCTGAGATACCGCGCCATGATCGCGCGGACAGCCGTCAAGATGAAAAACAAGATATCAGGGCTGCTGATGGAGACCGGCACGACCTATGACAAAAGGAGGCTTCACGGCAGGAGATACTTCAACGATTTACTGGAACGGATTGAAGACGTTCCCGAGTCGGTAAAGGGTCTATTGCGGTTGAGTCGCGGTGGCCTGGAGCTGTTTAATGCTGTACAAAAGAAGTTGGTCAGGACACTGAAGGAAGACAAGCTGATCCGTGAACGTGTGAAACGACTGATGAGTATCAAAGGGGTTGGAGAGGTCATGGCCCTGACCTGGGTACTGGAGATAGGGGAGCCACCCCGGTTCCGTTCAGTACGCCAGGCCATCAGTTACTGTGGATTGTGTAGCGCCCAGCGTGAATCGGCAGGGAAGGAACAGCGCGGCCCCATCTCCAAGAAACGCAACAAACACCTGCAGACCATGCTGATCGAGGCGGCCAAGCTGGCTCCTCGCTGGAATCCTGATTTGGCCGTGCTCCATGAGAAAGAACTAGCCCGCGGCAATCGTAACCGGGCCACACTGGCCGTAGCTCGCAAACTGGTGGCATACATGCTGGCCGTCGAACGGCAGGAAAAAGACTTTGAGCCGCCGAAACTGGCGGCCTGAAAGGAGCATACATAACCTTTTGCACCAAAAGATCTTCCCGCTGGTCCTCGCTCAATTAGTGACTGTGCGAACGCCCATGGCGCCATGCACCCTTGTTGCTGTTTCGAGGTCGGCGGGTTGGCCCAAACTTAATCTTCGGCAAAGGTCAATCTGTAGCATGACCCGATACCGCAAATGGATGTCTGGTCGCCTGATCGCTAGGCTGACCCATTGGAAAGAATAAAAAGATCGGACGGAGGAAAAGGCGTTTCAATAAACCATCGGCGGCATCCGTGACGGTTAAAGGAAATCTCCGCTTTCCTCCTTGATATTTCTTATCATGGATGTCACTATTGTTCATATTGAGAAAGTCTCTTCTTCAGCATGACGCCGTGCGCAATGCACCACGGAACATAGAGCGCGATCAGGGCAGCGATAAGCCAGTAGAGGAGCGGCGCGAGACCCTTAAAGGGAAAAAGGGAGGCCGCAACGACCACAAGAACAAATGCACGGATAAAAAAGGAGGCCGGCTCTATACCGCGACGCCCCAAGAGGGCCTGATCGACGAAACTGCGAAGATCGTGCGGCTTGAACCGAATGGGTGCCAGACCGTGTTCATGCACGTAAAGAGAGGTCAGGTAGAGCTGACGGGTGCGCGCGAACCTCCAGAGAAAAACCAGAACGATGACGATTCCAACAGCGATGGTATTCCTGTCGGCCATGTAACCCCTCCTTCACATTCGCGGGGTATCACGCCTCCCGAAGCGCGAAATCGACCGCGCTGCGCGCGTGAATGCTGGTCGTATCGAAAAGAGGAACGGAAGAGTCCGCCTGCGACACCAGAAGCGAGATCTCCGTACAGCCGAGGATAACGCCCTGAGCCCCGCGTTCGGCAAGCCTGTCGATGATCTGTCGGTATCGGCCCTGTGAGGCGTCATTGACGCCCCCCTTGCACAGTTCGTCGCGCCCCCGATAGAAATTCTGCTCCATTGTGAAGCGGGTTCCGAGCAGACCGACCGTTGACACACCCGCGCGCCTCACCTCGGACGCCGTCGCGTCCGCAATGTGCAGGAGCGGGATCGTAACCGCGGCCTCAATGGCGCCGACAACCTTGTGCATGGTGTTCGTGCACAGGACCAGGAAATCCGCCCCGGCGGCCTCGACAGACCTCGCCACACCGGCCAGGGCCTCTCCGGCCTCATCCCATTTTCCGGCACCCTGAAGCTGCTCGATCTGTGCGAAATCGACACTGTACAGAACGACACGCGCCGAATGCAGACCGCCGAGCCGTTCCTTAACCAGTTCGTTTATGAGCTGGTAGTACGGTACCGTGGACTCCCAGCTCATACCTCCGATCATGCCGATAGTTTTCATTGTGCCTCTCTGAGAGATAGTGACGCCCCATATAGATGAGACAGTCCGATATCCATCCTATACTGCGGAATAGAAATGTCAACAGAAGATACTTACTAAAAAAACAGTCACAGTCTCTACCTTATGACAACTCACAACAGACCCTGTCTTTCCCGTCCTTTTTCCCCTGATACATGAGCAGATCAGCCCGGCTAACAAAGGCCTTCATGTCTTCCTGCGGCTTGTATTGCGCGAGACCGATGCTCACCATCATGTGAACGTCCTGACCCGGAGACAGGGAGAAGGTCTCCTTCTTGAACTCCGTCCGGATTCTTTCCGCTACAACGGCAGCTCCCTCGGTTGGTGTCATAGGCAGAACAACCGTGAATTCTTCCCCACCATACCGATAGGCGGAATCCATCTTGCGCAGACATCGTCTCAGCACCTGGCCAAATCGCGACAACACCTCGTCGCCTTCGACGTGGCCGTAGGCGTCGTTGAATTTCTTGAAATCGTCGAGATCCAGCATGAGAAGGGTCACCGGTTGTTCATAGCGCTCCGCCCGAGCGATTTCGACCTTAAGCTGATGATAAAAATATCTGGAATTGTAGAGCTGGGTAAGGGCATCGACAATACTAAGCTCCCGGTATCTTTGTTCACTGTCCTGCAGGGCCTTCTCGACCCGTTTGCGCTCCTTAATTTCACTGCGAAGACGATCTATTGCGTCCGTGAGTTCTTCGGCTGTCTGCGTAAGCTCAACATTCTGCTCACGCAACCTGTCTCTATTCTTTTTCAAGATACCGGCAGTCAATGAGGAAATATATGCTACAACAAGAAGCAACCCCATGACCACCGAGAGGTGGATAAATCTTATTATCCCCGGAGGGTTAAAAGACTGAATGAGAGACTGATTCGGGAGTAAACCGAAATAGTTGCCTGCTACCACAAAACCGAAGGCTGCCGAACACATAAGGGCGACGATATAGGTAAAGCCCCGAGGCGCGACGGCGCCCACATAGGTTATAAGGGCGGCATAGATCGGGGTGAGGTATGTGGCCTCGAGACCGCCCAGGAAATAAATGATTGCCGTATACCCAATGATCTCAAGGAAATTGATCAGGAGTGAGGCGTATTGATATAAGCGCACCTGAGTAATATGCTTTAATAGCAGCAACGTGGGCGGATTGATCAAAATGAGGTACAGGACTGACAGGGTAATGCCTGTAAGGTGATGTATCCTGATTACATCTTCATAGTAAGAGACTAACGCGAATACCCACATGAGCACGCTGGCGACAGAGCGGACAATCGCCCCTTGAACATGCCGCCGGTAGAGGATCTCTACGTATTCAGACGTAAATTCAGTCCTTGAGTGATACCTTTCCCCTTCCATGTGAACCCCTGCCGTTCATCTTCATCGCGCGCGGAAACTACTGATTCTGCTGGCGAATCGTGTTGCCTGTTTTAGATCAGAGACTACTTCCCCCGAAATACGCAAAAACCATGCAACTTAAAAATATTTTGTCAGGGAATTTTATATAGTTGAAGATTTATGTCTAAGAAGAGTCGCCGATAAATTGCTCAAATGCGCTTGATACATTCCACGCTCAACGCCCAGAAACAAGCAATATTATCGCCTTTAGATTGAAAAATATGACGGACAATCGCTGCCGCTACTGTTCGTCATAAACCCATGATTTCGTGACCAGCTCGGCGATCCCGATCAGAAAAACAACGACCCCAATTGTCCATAAGATGATCTGACCCTTCAGGGGGATCACCAGAGAGCCGAATATCAGCCAGCAGATAAGAACAAACGAACCGATGATATTGATGACGATAGCGCCCCCAAGACCCAGACCGCGAATCTGTCTGGCAAAACCG
>JAFCZZ010000055.1 GCA_019314085.1 Deltaproteobacteria bacterium
CCTGTTTCGAAGTGCCACGGCAACTGCCCTCTTGGCATCATGCTGGCCGATAATATACTTGTCCAACTGAGAAACCGTCTCTCGTGGTGTTAAATTCGTCGATGACATATGATCCTACCTAATCCTTTTTACCCTTGCTCTTTCTTGCTTTTTTATTTTCTTTCTTCTGACCCGTGGCCGCCTCGGCGACATCCAGTTCTTCGATCCGGACATTGTTGTTCGTGAAGATACAGATATCGGCGGCGATGCGCATCGCCTCTTCGACAATCTCTTTTGCACTCAGTTTCGAATTCGACAATCTCTTTTGCACTCAGTTTCGAATGCCGTATAAGGGCCCGTGCCGCCGCCTGGGCGTACGGGCCGCCGGAACCGATTGCCAGGACCTCATCGTCCGATTCTATGACATCTCCATTCCCCGATATGATCAGAAAGTCCACATCACTGACCGCTATCATCAGGGCCTCAAGATGTCGCAAGACCCGGTCCGTTCTCCAGTCCTTGGTCAGTTCAACCGCTGCCCTCAAAAGGTTGCCGCCATACTGTTCAAGCTTCTGATCAAAGCGGTCGAAGAGGGTAAAGGCGTCTGCCGTGGCACCCGCAAAACCCACGATTACCTTGTCGTTATACAATCTTCGAACCTTCCTCGCGCCATGTTTCAAGGCTATCGTATCAAGGGTCACCTGGCCGTCACCCGCGACGGCTACCTTCCCCCTGTGCCTCACCGCTACTATGGTAGTTCCCCGCATTTTGTTCATGACATCTATTCTCCTCGAGCCCGTGGATGGCTTTTGTCATACACCTCCATCAGGCGTGTCACACTGACGGACGTATACTTCTGGGTGGTGGAAAGACTTTCATGACCCAGCAGTTCCTGTATGACCCTCAGATCGGCACCCGCGTCCATGAGGTGGGTCGCAAAGGTATGCCTGAGGGCATGAGGACTTATCTTCTTGCCGACACCACTAAGGGTTATGTACTTGTCTATAATGCGCCTCACACTCCTCGGGGTCAGGCGTGAACCCGCCCTGTTGAGAAAGAGGGGTAATTCTCTGTTAACCTCTGTCCTATTTTTTCCTGTCTCGGTCCTTCCGTCGATATAGACCCTCAGGGCCGACAGTGCGGGACCGCCGATGGGAACAATCCGTTCCTTTCTGCCCTTTCCCCTGACCTTTGCCAGACCACCCGAAAAATCGACATCGGCTACATTCAGGCCGGTCAGTTCACTCACGCGTACCCCTGCCGAATACAGAAATTCAATTATGGCCCGGTCCCTCAGCCCCGATACACCCGGCTCGAACTTCACCTTCAGAAGAGAAAACACCTCGTCTATGCTCAAAAAGGAGGGAAGGTATTTGTCCGTCTTCGGCGCCTGGACCATCTGCGCGGGGTTATACCTGACTACTCCTTCCCGAAGAAGAAATGTAAAGAACGCCCTGAGGCTTGCCACCTTTCGCGAGATCGTAACCTTTTTCGTCTTTCCCCGGTAGAGAGACGCAAGAAACGTCCGTACCACCATCTGATCAACGTCACAGGGCCCCCGTTTTCAACGAGAAAGGCCCTGAATTGTCCCAGATCGGACAGATAGCTCCTCCTCGTATGATACGACAGGTTTCTTTCAACCTCCATATGGATGCCAAAGGTCCTGATGGCATCCTCTATCCGCATACCCTTCGTTGTCACATCAGGCCCGCTTTCAGGAACATCTTCTTATACCGGCATAATAACAGCAACAGGAGTTTGCAAAGTTGTTATCAAAGACCCGTGTACGTCCGTCACCGAAGGCTACCTTCACATAAGACATTCCGCCCAGCACCTCGGAATTTCTCTCTTCCACCACGACACCCGGACCCCACTCGGGAAACCGGGAATGGAATACCTGGTCACCGGCCTTGAGGTACAGTCGTCTCGTTTCCTCTTTCATGACAACCCTCTCGGGCCTGGAAAAGCAACCGGCCTGCAGACCAAAACCCGGTCCACGCGACCTCCTGAAAAAATGGGCCATTCTCGGCTCTATAATCTCACCACAGCGGCCCTTCTACATCTTGTACTTTCCAAAATCTTCGGAAGAAAGATTTTCCAGGAATTCCTTGAGCTGCTCCTTTGTATATTTATTCAAATCCTTCGTTTTGCTGCCGAAATCGATACTCATCGACCGTTCAATGATCTTTTCATCTATAAAGATGGGTGCCTCGGCCCTCAGCGCAAGGGCGATCGCATCGCTCGGACGGGAATCGATCGTGATGGGAACCTCGCCCTTCAGGATATGTATGACGGCAAAGAAGGTATTGTTTTTCAGGTCATTGATAACGATCTTCAGAACCTTCACATCGAGGATACTTAATATCTCGTTCATGAGATCATGCGTCATCGGCCTCGCCAGATTCACCCCTTCCATCTGCGTGGCTATGGCACTCGCTTCGAACAGGCCTATCCATATCGGAATGGCCCTCTTTTCTTCCAGATCTTTCAGTATCACAATAGGAGTACTGGTCACAGGATCCATGGCCAGTCCGAACACCTTTACCTCTACCAGCATCTTTCCCTCCCTTACAGTGCCTCTCCCCTCAGGGAATGCATGTGCGCCCGAACAATCTTGACCCGTACAGTTCTTCCGATCAGATCAGTACTACCTGTAAAGTTAACGATCTTATTGCCCCTCGTTCTACCCATGATATCAGCGTTATCGTTCTTGCTGACACCCTCAACCAATACATCCTCCACTCGTCCCTCGAGACATCTATTCTTCTCCAGACTGTACCTCTCCTGGATTGACTGAAGCCTGGACAACCTCTCGCGTTTGGCCGTCTCTTCGACCTTACCGTCGTACCCTTCCGAAGCGGTGCCGTGCCGGTCACAGTATCTGAAGGAAAAAATATTATCAAACCTCACTTTTCCCATAAGGTCAATAGTTTTCTGGAAGTCACTCTCCTTTTCCCCGGGGAATCCGACAATCATATCCGAGGTTATGCTTATATCCGGGAATGCCTCTCTCAGCATACCGATCTTTTCCAAGTACTCTCCGACAGTATACCCCCTTTTCATTTTCTTCAATACATAATCGGAGCCGGATTGTACGGGCAGATGAATGTGCTCACATACCGTATCAAGATCGGCAAAACAGGTAGCAAGCTCGCCCGAGAGGTCTTTAGGGTGAGACGTGGTGAAGCGGATTCTGTCTATCCCCTCTATATGGTCAATCATCCGCAACAACGTTGGGAAATCGATCTCTTCGGAAAGTCCGCTCCCGTATGAATTGACATTCTGCCCCAGGAGCGTCACCTCCCGGATGCCGCTGGCGGCAAGAAATCCGATCTCGTCAATGATGTCGGCACTCTCCCGGCTCTCTTCCCTTCCCCTCACGTACGGCACGATACAGTAAGAACAGAAATTGTCACACCCCTGCATGATCGTGACAAAGGCGCTCACGGACCCAGGGGGAGGAAGGGTTCGGATCCCCAGGGACCGTACCGACCGGTGAAAAGAGGTGTCGACGATCTGAGATCTTCTACTTTTAATCTCCTCCAGTATCTTCACAAGGCGATGGATATTATGCGTCCCGATGACAAGATCGAGATAGGGGGCCTTTCTTAAAAATCCGGCCCCTAACTCCTGGGCAAGGCACCCTGCTACCCCCATGATAAGGTCGGGATTCTTTTGCTTTAACTTTTTCAACCTCCCCAGATGACTGTATACCTTCTGGGCCGCTTTTTCTCTCACACTGCAGGTGTTTATGATAATAATGTCCGCCCCCTCGGCCTCGCCGGTCTTTACATATCCCGCTTCGCCAAGAAGCTGCCCCATCTGATCCGAATCATGGACATTCATCTGACAGCCAAAGGTATAAATATAAAATGTTCCTGTGGACATACGAGGTACCTGTATAGGCAAGGATTAGCACTGAAAGGAAAAAACTGGAGAAATGCTGGCACGATACCTTCTAGGAACGAAATATCCTCGGTCTTCAAAATCAAAAAGAGGGGAGATACACCCCCCTCTTGACTGAAACGTACATCTACTGTCTGGTCTTCCAGATCTGTTTACGAAAGATACAAGATATCGAGCTATTTATTTGCCTGCATTCACTCTTTCTTTGAGCTCTTTCCCTACCTTAAAAAAGGGAAGCTTTTTAGGGGCGACATGTATGGTCCCGCCTGTTTTGGGATTCCTTCCCGTATATGAATCGTAGTTCCGCACGACAAAACTCCCGAATCCTCTGATCTCTATCCTGCCGCCATTCTTAAGCTGATTGCCGAAGCCCTTAAAGATCAGGCCTACTATATCCGCGGCCTGTTTCTCCGTTAAGCCCTCTTTCTTGCTCAAGGCATCTATCAATTCCGACTTATTCATAAGACCCCCTATCACCTTTTCAAAATAGACTTAAAACCCCTTGCACACCCCTAGCAGATGAATGTCTCCTGATATTATTTATTTTGGTATTAAAGTCAAGATAATTTTCATTATTTTTCAGATCGGCCTTTTTTTTTACGTACACCCGAAGAGTCGATCAGGCTTTCCACCTCTTTTTTCTGCAAATACCGGTATTCTCCAGCCTGAAGGTCACCAAGACTGACATCAGCGACAGCCGTCCGTATCAGTCTCGCCACGGGGTGGCGTATCGAATCGAAGAATCTTCGTATTATCCTGTTTCTCCCCTCAAGTATGGTCATCTCTACCCAGCAGCTCTTCCGGTTACTCTTCTCCACAGCCGCCCAGACAGGCTTAAAAGCACCGTCTTCCAGCATGCCACCCTTCCGGATAGTTTCGATATCACCCCGCGCAAGATTGCCTTGGACCTTCACCATGTAGGTCTTGGGGACCTTGAATGCCGGATGCTGTACCCGGTATGAAAAGTCGCCGTCATTGGTCATCAGAAGCAACCCTTCCGAATCGTAATCGAGCCGTCCGACGGGGAATACCCTCTCCGGCACATCCCGGAGCAGATCGGTAACAATCGGCCTGCCATGCGGATCATTAAGGGTAACAACATATCCCTGCGGTTTATTCAGCATCAGATATACACGGCTTACAGCGGCACTTGATATAAGCCCTCCGTCAACGCGTATCTCATCGCGGGTGTCATCGGCCTTCACTCCCGGCTGTGTCACCGTCCTGCCATTCACGCTGACCCGGCCGTCCCGCATCATCTGCTCTGCGCCACGCCGGGACGCCACGCCGCATCGTGCGAGTATCTTTTGAAGACGCTCTTCCATACGGGATTACCCCTCAAGTTCCTTGAACTCTCTCAGTGTGGGCAGATCCGAAAGGGCCTTGAGACCGAATGTTTCAAGAAATTTTCTGGTCGTCCCATAGATGATGGGCCTGCCCGGGACATTCTTTCTCCCCATGATCCGTACCAAATTCTTCTCCAACAACCCCCTCAGGATACCGCTTACATCCACACCCCGTACCCTCTCAATCTCGGACTTCATGACGGGCTGTCGATAGGCGATTACCGCAAGCGTCTCCATGGCGGCCGGGCTCAAGTCCATCGGCTTCTGTCCCTTCAACTTCAGGACCCACGGTGTCAGCGTCTCACCGGTCCTGAATTGGTACCCTCCGGCCACCTCTTTTAGGAATATGCCCCCATCCCGTTCTTCGTATTCTCGCACGAGATCGCCAAGCATTGAGAATATCTGCTTCTTTGACACATCCTCCAGGATTCCCTCCATGACAGCTACCGTCACCGGCGTATCAGAGACAAAGATAAGGACCTCGATTATGGCCTTCAGCTTATCCATCCATCCCTCCCGCGAGACGTATCCTGATGGTCCCATACGGAACCGCCTGATATGCCTTGATTATCCTCAGTTTCATCAGTTCAAGGATGGCCAGAAAGGTGTATATGAGCCTTATGCGGCTGTCCGTCTCCCCCAATAGATCGGTAAAGGTAAGTTCTCCTCTCTTTTCCAGCTCGTCCACTATATCATTTATCCTGTCGGAGAGTGATATCTTTTCGATATCTATCTCCATGATATCGTGCCGGCCGGTGACGAAACTGACTCTCCGAAAGGCCTCGACAAGCTCAAAGATCCCGATCTCCCTGAGGGGTCCCTCATCCCCTTCACTCTCCTCGACCGTATGATCCCTGCTGAATACATCCCTTCCGAGAATGTTCATACTGTCCAGGCCCAGTGCCGCCTCTTTGAAGGTCTTATATTCCAGAAGCTGTCGAACCAGTTCCTCACGGGGATCTTCCTCATCCTCTTCTTCTTCCTCACTGGGGGGAAGAAGCATCCTCGATTTGATATGCGTCAACGTGGCGGCAAGTACCAGATATTCCCCGGCGAGGTCGAGGTTGAGGGACTTCATCACATTGATATATTCCATGTATTGTTTGGTTATGAGTGCAATGGGGATGTCATATATATCGACTTCGTTCTTTCGGATCAGATAGAGTAGCAGATCCAGAGGGCCTTCGAATATATCCAGTTTGATCTCATATGCCCTGTCCGTCATATCTTTACGGCTTCCCGTACCTGTTCCATGGTCAGACGCGCTATCTTCGAGGCCCTTTGAACGCCGTCAGCCATGATCTCCTTCACATCCTCCAGGTGGTTCAGGTAATAGTCCTGCCGTTCATGTATGGGTGCCATACCCTCCACTATCCGCTGTGCGAGGCGCTTTTTGCACTCCACACAGCCGATCTCCGCCTTCCTGCAGGCATCTGATATCTCGTCGACCTCCGAAGAGGATGAATATATCGCGTGAAACGGGAAGGCATTGCACACCTCAGGCCGCCCCGGGTCCTTCCTCCTCATCCGCTGGGGATCGGTAAACATGGAGGCAATCTTCTGCCCCAAGACATCCCCCCGGTCTCGGAGGTAGATCGTATTTTCGTATGATTTGCTCATCTTCCGTCCGTCAAGCCCAAGAAGCTTGGGCACCTGTGCCAGCAGGGGTTCGGGGACAGGGAATATCTCCTTCTTGTAGAGAAAATTGAATCTCCTGGCAATCTCACGCGTGAGTTCCACATGGGGAAGCTGATCCACGCCGACGGGAACTCCATAGGCCTTATACATGATGATGTCCGCTGCCTGGAGAACGGGATATCCGAGAAAACCGAAGGTCCCTATATCCTTGGTGGACAGCTCCTCCTGCATCTCCTTGTACGTCGGATTTCTCTCCAGCCAGGAGAGGGGGGTTATCATAGAGAGGATGAGAAACAGCTCGGCGTGTTCCTTGACCTCCGACTGGACAAAGAGGGTGCTTCTGGCCGGATCCAGCCCCACGCTCAACCAATCGACGACCATATCCAGGGAGTACGCCTTGATGAGGTCGGTGTCTTTATAGTCGCTCGTCAGGGCGTGCCAGTCGGCGACAAAGTAAAAACAATCATAGATGTCCGAATTCTGTATATCGACCCAGTTCTTAAGAGCCCCGTGGAGATTACCCAGGTGCAACTTTCCGGTTGGACGCATACCACTCAAGATTCGTTTCTTTTCCACAATAGTTCCTCAGAAAATATACTATGCCTGTCGCCCGAAGGGCGTCGTTTTGAAGGCGAGTCAGAAACACCAGAAGGGTGCGGTTTCAAAACCCCTCCAGATGTCTGCATGACAATACGAAGCGACCGTATAACAAAAAAGAATGCCCCGTGTCAAACAGCCAGTTTTATCTCTTCCATTCTCCGTAACAATCCTCGTACCCCCCTGTGCTTTCTCCCCTTTCTGGTAACTGGGGGAATAACCCCGAGTTCTTCGAGGCGTTGTATAACGGGCAGAGGATCTTCCTCTTTCAATATAAGCCTCAACTCCGAAGCGATCCGGTAACCCGACAACCTCTCTATAAGACCCGCAGAGACGGCATCCTGGACACATCGTTTTGTAACGTCTTCCAGCTTGAAATCAAAGCGTTTTTCAAACCGGGCAGCCCGGAATATCCGCGTGGGGTCATCCACAAAACTCCTGTCGTGCAGTATTCGTATCGATCCCTTCCGTATATCCTTTCTCGCCTGAAAGGGATCGAGCAGTTCCCCAAACCGGTCAGGGTTCAGACAGACCGCAAGGGTGTTCATGGAAAAGTCTCTTCGGAACAGATCGTCCTTTATAGAACCCGGCCTCACCAGGGGAAGCGCGGCAGGGTGTTCATAGACTTCCGTCCGCGTCGTCGCCACATCCATCTTGAAACCGCCCGAAAATGCAAGGTTTGCCGTCTTGAACCTCTCGTATACGAGGAGGTGTGTACCATGATCGGCAGAAAACCTGGACGCAAAAGCGATGCTGTCTCCCTCTATGGCTATATCGACATCAAGGGTCTCACGCTGCAGAAACAGATCGCGAACAAGCCCACCCACGGCATATGCGCCAAAGCCCATCTCTCCCGCACATCTGCCCGCATCTTGCAACACAGGCAGGGCAGGAAGCCGCCTCAATGAATCACCGATATTCATAAACACCGTCTACATACATATTCCGGGAAAGACAGAAGGCTGGAGAGAAGAAGGACTGGTGGGCAAAAAAATGGCCCCTGGTTCTAAGACCAGGGGCCGATGTGATCTTCAAACCACAATCAGACCTTCTCAGCAAGTGTCTTGCCCGCCTTGAATTTGACAACATTCTTCGCCTTGATCTCGATCTTCGCTCCCGTCTGGGGGTTGCGCCCCGTCCGTGCTTTCCTCTTCACCACCGAAAATGTCCCGAAACCTACAAGGCCAAGTTTACCGCTCTTCTTGAGTTCTTTGGTTACGTTGGCAATATACGAATCCAGGGCTCTGGCGGCCTGAGCCTTCGTTATTCCCGCATCTCCCGCAACAGCTGCTACCAATTCGGCTTTTGTCATCTCTCCCCTCCTCCTCATGTATTATTGTATATAATGTTTATAAACCAGGCACCCGTAACTACAGTCTCCTGGCAATACCTTCAAGCAACAAACCGTCAAGCTAAAAATGCCGGTAATTTCTCCCTCAAGAAAAACTGCATGTAGAGACGCCGCAAACCCATATCAGCACGGCAACAGAGGTATTAGAGAACCCACTAGCATAAAGAAAATCAACAATCAAGCAAAAATTACAGGAAACTGATATAAAAGACTTCGGCGTGGGAAGAGCACACATAGTGTTATGGGGTCTCACCATTGACACAACGCGATCTGATATACAGGATATTTGTTCACACGGCACCATACAAAATCACCCGATCCCCGTTGTCCTGTGCGATGGACCGGGAGTGCACTTGTGAGTATCTTGACTTTTTACGGAACCGTCATATATGAGAAGACTCTTACGCTGGGGGCAATGCCATTATTATGAAAATTTCAACCTTTATACGGAAAGCAGGGGGGTGGCTCAAGCTTTCGAGACCGGCGTTTCATTCGGTTGGGGTATTCCCTTTTATCCTCGGCACAATCCTGGCGTGGAGGATGGAAGGGGTGTTTCATACGGCCATAGCTC